>CAYHSB010000064.1:5033-8894 GCA_964359185.1 uncultured Chitinophagales bacterium | reverse complement strand
GTAGACGTTTCCAGTCCTTGGGTAGTACTGATAAATGCTACTATAACTGAGTGGAGGGGCATCTGGGGAGGGTTTTCCAAAAAAAGTCTTCTGAGGCTCAACCTTAAGGATATCACCAAAAATATCATACTGATTAAACTCGAAGCCCGCCTTAAACATATGGAGGGGACTGATCTGACTCGTGATGTCAGCTTTGAGGGTGTAAATGTTTTGTCGCGAGGTGATTCGCCATGCTCGACGACCCTGCACCACATACTTGAGAAAGAAATCATATTCATACGGAGTGGTGTCGATTGATGACTTATCCCCTTCTCCGATCTCAGAGCGAAGGTGATATTGACTGAAACTAGCGGTGTAGAAAGTGCTTGGGGAAAGGGTATGCGACCACAGGACCGCGGCACGATATGAATCGCGCCGACGAGAAGGCAGGCCGTCGAGGTTGAATCGCCAGCTGAATTCGTAATCTCTCCACTTTCGCACTGAGTAGAGAACTTGTGCGGCTAACCGAGTGTCCGCACTAAGGTGAAAATCAACTTTCCCAAATCCGTTGATGTCTCTCAGGACTGGAGAAGAGAAGTAGTACTGAAAATCTTGCCACCAACGAGTGTCGCTCAGGAGAATATCGCTGGAGAAAAAATAAAACATCTTATCACGCAACACAGGACCACCCGCTGACAACTCGATTTCCGTCAACTTGCTCGTCTGGTTCTTCGACCCGATCCAGTCATTGTCCGCCCTTAGCAGGAGGCGATGGGAGTTGTCCCCCGTCTTCGTAACTGCGTTGACGACCCCAGAGAGAGCGTTTCCGTACTCCGCATCAAATCCCCCAGTCTGGATTGTCATCTCGACGATGGAACTCTTTGGCAATTCGCTCCCCGCTCCTCCACCAATAACGTCTTGGATGGGAAAACCATCGACGAGATACATCACCTCGGTGCTTCGACCCCCTCGGATGTTTCCCTCACGCGTGACTCCAGCCTGGAGTGCCACGATGTCCTGGAACGAATTAACAGGAAGTTTATCTATCTTGATATCGGTCACTGTATACATGGTTGCGGAAACGTCCTTCTGTATAAGGGGCCTCTCTGCTATTACTTCAACCTCCTTAAGCTCAACGGCTGCAGGTGCTAGCTCGACAGAGAGCTTTGTTCGGAGGTCTGGGACAATAGTGACCTTCCGATATATTGTGGGCTGGTAACCTATCGCACTGAATCGGACATCGTAGACGCCGGCGCGAAGGTTCGTGATCTGAAAATACCCGTTCTCGCCGCTTGAGGCTCCGTGGAGCGTTCCCAAGACGAGAACGTTTGCCCCCACGACGGGCTCGCTGGTGGATTTGTCCTTAACAGTCCCTTCGAGGATTCCAGTCGTTCCTGCAAAGACTAACTGAGTAAGGAAAAACTCGATTGCTAGTGCTTTTATGAGCCCAGATACCATCATTCGCCCAATGAGACTCTAGGAGCTCTACTTCTCACGCTTCATCAAAATTGCAATCTCGCACCGACTCTCACACGTCGCGGATCGAAGTAGGCACCTGGATCGCCCAACTCACCACCCACTCGTCCGCTTGAATCAATCCACCGGACATTCTTTGTGTTCAAAGTATTCCTAGCATCTGCATATAGAGTTACCACGTAACGTCGTACGTCACCGAACTCAAACTGCTTCGTGAGCTTAGCGTTCACAAAGAGGACCTCCCTCATTCTGGCGTTATTGGGAATGAACACTTTTGTTGTGTCAACCGGGTTGAAGCCATCGCGGGTAGGGTAGTAGCTGTAAGGTCGTGGAGAATTATACAACACTACTAGATCTGCCTGAACACCTCCAAGGAGTCTAAACTCTGCGTCCACTTTGAGCGTGTGCCGTTGATCCCAGCTGAGGGGGTAGGCTTTTACTGCCAATGGAAATCCCCACTGGGCATAGTTGATATTTTGATTAACATATTCGCTGAGTCCTTCCGTCACCATATACGTATAGGAAATACTACCGGAGAGATGCTCATCTCGTTCTCGGCTAAGCATAAACTCCAAGCCGGTTGCGCTGGCCTCGGCATGATTGACATACGTGGCGAAACCGTAGTCTCCAGCCGCTTTGCTGTCGAATGGGATAAGCGTTTTCGCATCAAGTTGATTCCTGGTGCTTTTCCTAAAATATGTTACGGAGGCGACGTAGTGTTCCGCAATGGCATGTTTGTAACCTGTCTCCCACGCTGTCGTCCGCTCCGCCTGCAAGTCTGGATTCCCCGTCAACACGTTTTTCGTCCCCTGCCGTAGCTGCACCGGATTGATGCCAGAGTAGAGATAGTCAAAGAGAGGAAATTGAAAATACTGGCCATAGTTCGTGAATAAGAAGCTCGACGGACCGACTGGAGCAGCAAACCCTATTCGAGGACTAAACTGATGCTTAAACGTTGCCCTTACTCTCCCTGTAATGCGCTGCTCGAACTCATTCGGACGCGTGGGAACGTATTCCACAATCGGCCGTGTCGCCGTTGGATCGAGAAAATCCCACCTCAGCCCAACGCTCAAGTTGGAGCCATCCCGAACGAGTTCGATTTTATCCTGGATAAAGACGCTTCCTGACCGTGGAAAATAGTTGTAGCTGTTTGAGAAATTCAGGAGCGGAGCTCCGAGTATAGGTTTGCCAAAATAAGTTGTCTGTGGTTCGTATTTGACAAGATCCGAATGAATATCATAGTAGTTGAATTCGATTCCTACCTTGAAAAGGTGTATGGCTGCCACCTGAGTTGTGAAGTCCCCCTTGAGAGTGTAGACAATTTGCCGAGCATCAGCCCACCAGTTTCGATTTCCACGCACGATGTATCGAAGGAAGAAATCGTACTCGTAAGGTTCTAACGTAAGTTCCTGAGGTGAACCTCCGCCTATCTCTGAACGGTGATAGAACCTGCTAAGACTAAGTGTATAGAACGTATTTGGAGACAGCGTGTGTGAGAAGACGGTCGCAATGCGATAGGAATCTCGTCCTCGAGAAGACAATCCTGCCAGATTGAATCGCCAACTGAACTCATAATCCCGCCAGTCACGGAGGGAATAAATTCCTTGTAGACCTAGCCTTGCCGTAGGCGAGAGAAGATACTCAATCTTACCAAAGCCAGTGAACTCCCGATAGATTGGAAATAAGGAAAAGCGTTGAAAATCCTGCCACCAGCGGGTGTCACTCCCGATGAAGCTATTAGCAGTAAAGTAGTAGGCCCGTTCAGGGACGAGCGGCCCTCCTGCCGAAAGCTCCAATTCTATTGCGCGGTCCTGCTGCTTATTCACGCTTGTTGGCAGCCAGCCGTCTTGTTCAACACGCGCCGTAAAGGCATGCCTGTTGCCACCACTCTTTGTGACGACATTGACTACGCCTGATAGTGCGTTGCCGTATTCCGCCTCAAAGCCTCCTGTATAGATCATGAGGCTCGTGATAGAAGCTCTCGGAAGACTTGTCCCCAGGCCACCACCAATGACATCTTGCACGGGCAAGCCGTCAATTAAATACACCACCTCACTCGTTTTCCCCCCACGTACATTGCCCTCTGACGTCGTTCCGGGTTGCAATGTCAACACCTCTTGGAAAGTGAATACTGGCAGCTTCTCCAGTTTGATTTCACCGATTGAGTAAGCTGTCGCAGGTTGATCTATTTGAATGAGGGGGCGCTCGGCACGCACCTCTACCGCCTCCAGCTCGACCGCCATAGGCTCGAGCTCGACATCAAGCCGCGTCCTGAGATCAGGAAGAATCGTCACTCTCTTCATCGTCAGCGGCCTGTAGCCAATGATGCTGAAACGAACATCGTACACGCCTGCGCGGATATTGTAGATCCGAAAATAGCCTTCCGTGTCTGTCGCACCACCTTGG
>CAYHSB010000064.1:0-4933 GCA_964359185.1 uncultured Chitinophagales bacterium | reverse complement strand
AGCGAAAAAATTGAGAACGGAGGTCCGTGCCGTTATCGGCAATCAGATTCCAGGAATAGCCAAGACGGATAGAATCACCAGGATCAATGGTTAACACACCCAAGTTGCCGTTATAGCCACGTGCGTTTATTAGATTCGACGGCCTGAGCGGAACACTCTTCCGGAGCCGAGGATCTCTCAATGATTCAATTTCTACAGCCCCTTCAAGCGGAGCTCGACCTTCCAAGGTTTCGTCAAAGACATTTCTGATCGTAACAAAGACTTTGACTGAGTTATCGCTTATTATTAGGACATATTGCCCCTCGATTTTACCCTCCATTAGGTCGCTTGGATCTCTGTAGGGAGGGAGGTTCTCGTCACACGAATTTATGGTGACACTGACAACTGCGAGAATCAACAATACGGAGATAAAATCCTTCCTTGTGAAGATTCCAGAGATAGGCATCGCCACCTTTAACCAGATCATGGCTACTTTTCAGGCTTCATCAATGGGAAAAAGATCACATCTCGGATGGAGCTCTGACTCGTCAACAGCATTGTAAGCCGATCAATGCCGACACCGAGGCCAGCAGTCGGGGGCATCCCATACTCAAGCGCTCGCAGAAAGTCGGAGTCGAGGACCTGTGCCTCTTCATCTCCTCTCGCCCTGAGCTTCAACTGGTCTTCGAACCGGGCGCGCTGATCGAGTGGGTCATTCAGCTCACTGAATGCATTGCAGAGTTCCATCCCATTCGCGAGAAGCTCAAAGCGTTCAACAAGTCCATCTTTACTCCGGTGTTTCTTTGCCAGCGGTGACGTCTCGCGCGGATAGTCAATCACGAACGTGGGCTGGATAAGAAAGGGCTCGACGCGCTCCTTGAAGATCTCATCGATGATTTTACCAGTACCAAATGCTGGTTGAATTTCGACGTCGAGATCCCTGGCAATCTGCACAAGCTCATCTTCACTTTTCTTTCCAACGTCCCTTCCAGTGTATTCCTTAATGAGATCGAGCATGCCACTCCGCTTCCACGGTGGAGTAAAATCGATCTCGTTCTCCCCGAATTTCACCTTTGCAGATCCGTTCACTTCCAGAGTAACACGCGTCATCATTTCTTCGACAAGCTTCATCATCCATTCGTAATCCTTGTAGGCAACATAGAGCTCCAGCATCGTGAACTCAGGGTTGTGAGCTTTGTCCATGCCTTCATTCCGGAAATCCTTTGAGAATTCGTAGACCCCATCAAACCCTCCGACGATGAGTCGCTTGAGGTAAAGCTCGTCTGCAATCCTCAAGTACAAGTCGATGTCGAGAGCATTGTGATGCGTTATGAAAGGACGCGCTGAGGCACCGCCGTACACTGGCTGGAGAATCGGGGTCTCGACTTCGAGATATCCGCGCTCATCAAGAAAATTCCTGATTGCCTTAACAATCTTCGTTCGCTTCAGAAACACACTCCGAACTTCGGGATTGACAACAAGGTCGACATAGCGTTGCCGATACCTCAATTCCTTGTCTGAAAAGGGATCATAGACCACTTTGTTCCCATGTTCATCGAGCCTTTCCTTCACCACTGGAAGCGGTCGTAGCGACTTCGATAGAAGAGTGAGCTGCTGCGTGTGTACGGAGACCTCACCGAGCTTCGTCCGAAACACGAACCCCTTAACGCCGACAATGTCGCCGATGTCCATCAGCCGAAATGCATCGTAGATGAGGCCGAGATCATCTTTCTTGAGGTAGATCTGAATTCTCCCTTGGGAATCCTGAATATGTGCAAAGGATGCTTTCCCCATTCGCCGGATCGCCATGAGACGTCCAGCTACGGAAACGGTCTGCGGCGGATCCCCATCTTTGAAGGAATTAATGATCTCCTGTGAGAAGTGGGTCCGTTCGAATGAATGAGGATGCGGATCGATGCCCAGCTTGCGGAGCTCCTCAAGCTCTTCTCTTCGGCGGCGCATCAGTTCATTGAGTTCTTCCACTGCCGCTCCTTATGATAATCCAACCTGTTCTTTCAACGCGGCGATCTCTCGCTTCGATAGATATCGCCACTCGCCGCGCGACAACCCCTCAGCGGTTATCGGTCCATCAGCGACGCGGTGGAGCTTTGCCACTTTGTAACCACAGGCTTCAAACATCTTTCGCACCTGCCTGTTCCTTCCTTCATGAATGATAATCCCGACCCGTTTCCTTTTCGTTTGTGGGAGTACATAGACCTCGCAGGGTCCACTCTTTTCTCCATCAAGCGAAACACCCGTGCGAAGCTTTCGAAGTGCTTCGTCAGAGAGACCTTGCTCGATCTCCACTTCGTACGCTTTATTGACTCCATACCGGGGATGCATAAGGCGGTTCGCGAGTTCTCCATCGTTCGTCAGAATGAGCGCACCCGTTGTGTTTCGATCGAGACGGCCCACAGGATACACCCGTTCTTTGATTCGCACGATATCGAGAACCGTCCTCCTCCCCTTTTCATCTTTTGCAGTCGTGATACAGTCCTTGGGTTTGTTGAGAACAATATAGATGTGGTCATCCACGGGAACGACTTGCTTTCCAGATACATAGACTCTATCCTTTGAGGGGTCCACTTTCGAACCGAGTGAAGTGACCCTTTCTCCGTTCACTGTCACAGTTCCAGACAGGATAAGTTCATCAGCCTTACGACGGGAAGAGATTCCTGCTGAGGAAAGAAATTTGTTGAGTCGAATGAGGCTTGGCGGGTCAACTGCCTGCTTACTGGACCGAGTCACCCTCTTCACCCTCTTGCTGGCCTGTTCCTTCAACGCTTGGTGGTCGGAGCAATCCCTCAGGAGAGACTTCGGTGCTCGAGGGCTCATGCGGCGACCCAGTAGGAGGTACCTCCTGTTCCCCTGCGGTATCGATTTCCTCGGGGTGCTCTGTATCCAAAATCTGGCGCTCGGTTTCGAGATTGTGTTCTTGCATGATCTCTTCAATCTCACGAGGCTTTGGAAGGTCGGAGAGATCATTTACTCCGAAATGCTTGAGGAATTCTCTAGTCGTTCCGTACAGCAACGGCCGGCCGACTGTGCTCGCTCTACCAGTAATCGTCACGAGGCCCCGTTCCAGGAGTGTGTGGAGGACGTAGTCTGCGTTGACGCCGCGAATCGCTTCGATCTCTGGTTTTGTGACGGGCTGTCGGTAGGCAATAATTGCAAGTGATTCCAAGGCGGCGCGAGAGAGCTTCCGCTTCCCTTTCTCCTTGTACAGTTTTCCCACCCACTCAGCAAACTCCTGGCGGGTTGCAAATTGATATCCTCCACCGACCTGAATTATCCGATACGCTCGCCGCTGTTGCTCATACTCTCCATTGAGCTCCGCGATCGTACGCCGGACTTCCTCCGCTGACACCAGCGGCGGCTGAGAACCCTCAAGCTGCTCATTGAAAATCGCGTCAAGCTGTTTGAGAGAAACCGGCTCATCCGCTGCGAAGATCATCGCTTCGAGAACAGATTTCAGATCGATGCCAGGAGCTTCCGATGGAAGGTCTCCAATCATTCCGTAGCCAACGCAATAAGGTTTGCTGCAGGGGATCTAAGAATCCAAAAATCCTCATAAGGAGCTTCCTGACGGATGCCCACAATCTTATTCTTGATCATCTCCAACAGGGCAACGAAAGTTACGACGATGCGAATCTTCTGGTGCATGTTTGCGACGAGTTCACGGAACGTGCATTCAGCGCGTGTCTCGAGGAACTGGTTAATATAGTCCATTTGCTCGTCAACTGTGACGTTAATCAGCTCAATCTCGTGGAATATCTTTTTCGGGATATGCTCCAGGGCGTAGCGGAATGCTGCTGCGAGGTCGAACAGGGTCACGTCTTTGAGAGTTTCGTCTTCGGGTACATAGTATTTCGGATCAGACCTGAACATCTGTCGGTAATAGATCTTGCGAGCTTCATCTTCTAGACCAGAGAACTTTTCCGCCATTTCTTTGTACCGCTTGTATTCCAGAAGCCTACGCACAAGATCGGCACGAGGGTCTTGCTCCTCTTCCTCACCCTCCTCTCGAGGCAGCAGCATCTTCACTTTGATTTGCATGAGCTCTGCTGCCATGAGAATAAATTCACCAGCAACTTCTAGATCAAGATGTTGCATAAGTCGGATATACACAAGAAATTCCTTTGTGATCTTTGCGATCGGAATGTCGTAGATATCCAGCTCATCTCTCTTGATGAAGAAGAGGAGAAGATCCAACGGACCTTCGAAGGTTTGAAGTTTTACACGGTACATGGACGCTCAAGAATTAATTCACAGCTGATTAATAGATTAAGAGATGCATGTGCAAATCCATTCATCCTTTCACCCTTTGTGAATTCTCCTTAAACTCTTGCCATTTCTTTGTCGGCAAGATCCTCTTCTGCTCGAGCTTGGCTTTCCCAAAGTTCACAAGTAGAGCAACCTGAAGCTCTGCAACAGAGAGATACTTCAATACCTGAAAGAGGTGAACGTTCGTTAATTGGTTAACGGATTTGATCTCGAGGATCAGCTTTTCGTCAATTTCAAAATCCAAGAAGTTCAGCCCAATCTGTGTCCCTTTGTAAACCATTGGAAGAGACCTCTGCGATACAAAGGGTATTTTCCGTTCCGCAAATTCTACCTCTAGTGCTTTCTGGTAATATTCCTCGGGAAAACCAGGGGGGCGATCTCTCGGTGAACATCCATGCAGACACCGATCACTTTGTACGTTAGATCGGTGATTTCTGCTGGAAGTTCCAATGATATCGCCCTCTTGAGGCTCAATATAGATTCACAGCGGATTAGTGGACTAAGGGATGCGTGATACAAATCCGTTCATCCCTTCATCCGCTGTGAATCTCTACCCAATTCCCATCGCTTCACGCACTTCGCTCATTGTCCGCCGTGCGACAACCCTCGCCTTCCGCTCTCCATCAAGCAGAATGTCGCGGACTCCGTCTGGATGGGACTCGTAGTACGT
>CAYHSB010000063.1:0-8971 GCA_964359185.1 uncultured Chitinophagales bacterium | reverse complement strand
TCAACTCTAACGAGGGCGCCATGAATACCCACAGATTTATCTCGAAAGCTATCTTTGTCCTTCTTTTCGTGACCGGTGGCTTGCTGGCGCAGACGAAGGTTAGCGATCTCTTCGACATCAGCCGGCTTCCGTATCTCAAAGACAGTATGCTCTTTCAAATTTCAAGCAACGATACGACCGGTGGAAACGCTGATTATGTGACGATCAAAAAAGACCAGAGAGCAGTTCTCGCTGACATCAAAGGTGCTGGGGTGATCTCAAGAATTTGGGTGACGATTTCTTCTCCCGATAAATACTTTCTCAGAAGGATTCTCCTCCGCATGTATTGGGATGGTGAGAAGACTCCCTCAGTCGAAGTACCCGCAGGTGACTTCTTCGGAACGGGATTTGAATACACGCACTATCTGTCCGCACTCGTGGGGATGTCGAGTGGTGGGTACTATTCATATTTCCCGATGCCGTTTTCAAATGGCGCTCGCATTGAAGCGGTGAACGAGACCGGCCAGGATGTAGGCTCCTTTTATTATCAGATTGATTACCAGCAACTTCAATCTCTCGAACCGAACGTAGGACGCTTCCACGCACAATGGCGGCGAGAGCCGAGAACGGAAAAAGGGAAGAACTACACTGTGCTAGAGGCGGAAGGCCACGGGCAATTCGTTGGGCTCAACCTGAACATGCAAGGGTATCGGGAGAAGCAACTCTGGTTCCTTGAGGGTGACGAATTCATTTATGTCGATGGCGAAAAAGTGGCGTCAGTGCGCGGCACTGGAACCGAGGACTATTTTACAAGTGGATGGTATTTCAATAGAGGGACATACGCCGGCCCGTATCATGGATTAATCATCAAGGACGATACGCTCAATTCGCGAATTGTTGCATACCGATTTCACATCGGCGATCAGATTCCATTCCAAAAATCCATCAAAGTGACGATTGAGCATGGCCACGCGAACGAAGAACTCGGAGATTATAGCAGCGTGGCTTATTGGTATCAAGCGGAACCTCACAAGCAATTTGCACAGATTCTCCCCGCCCAGCGGCGAATTCCTTTGAGGGTGGTTGTACCCGAGAACGCAATCGAAGCAGAAGACCTTCTTGGAAGTGCACGTGCGACGGGCGGTCAATTGTCTGTGCAGGACATGGCAAGCTATGGCGTTGATTGGGGTCACGACAAGCAACTTCAGTTCAAAGCGCCGTCCTCTGGCGCTGAGTTCACAATCGCGCTCCCAATCAAGTATCTTGATAAGTATGTTATGCACGCCTACTTATCAAAGGGCTCAAGCTATGGTAAGTTCGAGACATCGGCAGACGGCAAGAAGTTGGGTGAGTTCGATGGTTACGGGAAAGAAATAGAGCCAGCGGGAAAAGTGATGTTGGGAAAGTTGAACGCAACGGAGCCGACGAAGCGCCTCACTTTCAAAGTCACGGGTAAGTCAGAGAGCTCAAGTGGATACGACATTGGCCTCGACGCATTACTGCTCGTCCCTGAGCGAGTTTTCATGCAGGACTGGTATGTGATCGGTCCGTTCGACAACCCGAAGGGAGCCAAGGACACCACGATTGGACTCGGGATAGAGTATGGACCAGAGCAAGAGTTTGACCTCACAAAGACATACATCGGTAAGGAAGGGAAATCCGTTCAATGGAGAAACCATCGAACCGACTCTATGGGGTACGTGAATCTTGCCAAGCTCTACACACCGAACGAGTTCACGGTTGGGTACGGTCTCAGTTACGTCTATTCCCCGGACGAGCGTGAGGTACCGCTCTTTGTGGGCAGCGATGACGGAGTGAAAGTCTGGCTCAATGATCGACTCACCCACGTCCACTGGATCAAACGAGGACCGAGCCCAGACCAAGATGTGGTGATGGTGAAGTTAAGCAAAGCCTGGAATAAGCTCCTGATCAAGGTTGAACAAGGCTTTGGGGCTTGGGGATTCTTCTGCCGCATCCCTAATCCGAGAAACGACCTAATATTTTCCTTTGAGCCAAAGTAGGGGAGATGAAGCAAGAGCCTGCTCGAGAAGCTGGGGGACAAGAGGCTCACGCGGTCTCGCAGATTTCCAAAGAAGAAATTGAGAGAAGCCTCCACTATTCCGTCGTGGAGGTTGCGTACGCGGGGGTCTTAGGAAATCTCGGGGGAGGAGTCATCCTCACCGGATTCCTCCTCGCGCTGCGGGCGTCCGATGTGCAAATCGGAATCATGGGCGCCCTTCCGTTCTTTGCATACTTGTGGATGCTGCACGGTTCCTACCTCGTGGAGCGGAGTGGCGATCGGAAGCGGGTCATGCTAACTGCGATCTGGATTGCCAGGTCGATTTGGCCTATCGTAATTCTGCTTCCATTTGTTCATATCTTGGGGATTGAGGAGCGTCGCGTTGGCATCTTCCTCCTCCTCTATGCGGTCTACAACATCTTCAACGCCATCGGCGGACTTGCGTACACGTCGTGGCTTGTTGATCTTGTTCCGGAGGATATGCGAGGGAGGTTCTTCGCCAAGCGAAACTTCGCCCTGGGCTTCACGGGCATGGCGACAGCGATACTCGGCGGAGTCTTTCTGGATCTCTGGAACAAGCACATCCCCAACCGAGAGATGGAAGCCTTTGCGATTGCCTTTGGGATCGCCACCGTTGCCGGTTTCGTCTCTAACTACTACTTGAAGAAGATTGCGCATCCGCCGTTACATCAGGAAGAGCTCGGAGGACCATTCTGGAAGCTTGTCCAGCGGCCGCTGCAGGATAAGAATTTTCGTCAGCTGATTCTCCTCCGGATTGTCCTCGATACTTCTCTGAACATGGCGGGTCCTTTCTTCGTCGTGTATATGATTCGGGAGATGGGACTGGGCTTCTCTTTCGCCACGGCGATGACAGCAATTGCCGGCGCCACAAGCCTGGTTTCAATGAACGCTTGGGGGAAGCTCTCAGATCGATATGGGAACAAACCTCTTCTTGCAATAAGCATTGTCGGGAAAGGCATCTTTCCTCTCATCTGGTTATGGACTTCACCTGAAACCTTTGCTCTCTACATCATCGCACACATGTTCGGTGTGTTCGATGCGGGCATTAACTTGACTGCAGGAAACATTGTTTTTGAGGTTGCCCCGAAGGCGTATACGTCAGTTTACTTCGGTGTTTTTTTCACCGCTATTGGAGCCGCCTCAGCCGTCGCACCTGTTCTCGGTGGTTATCTCCTCCAGGCGTTGCACGGCGTAGAGATACATCTTGGCGTTGTCTCGATCTCGCATTTTAAGATTCTCTTTCTCATTTCTGCAATTGTGCGTTTTGCCACACTCCCGCTGTTGAAACGGGTTCACGAACCCGAGGCGAGACCTGTCGGAGAGGTTGTAAGGGTCATCTGGAACGCTTGGAGCATGAATCCCGTCGAAGGGCTCCTGCAGACGCTCCGTTATCTTCTCGCCCCCGCACGATTTATCAGCAAGAGAATCTCTCGAAGAGGTGACTCGGATGAGCAGTAAGAAATATTCCATCGGAATTGATTTCGGGACGGAATCCGCACGCGTGCTCGTCGTTGATGTGTCGAACGGGCGGGCAGTCTCTTCGGTCGTTTATCCTTATAAGGACGGTGTTATCGATCGACGCCTTCCGGGCGCAAAAGCCTCCCTGCCTCCCGACACCGCACTCCAAAATCCGGCTGACTATCTCGATTCCTTGAAGAGAGGTATTCCAGCAGCTTTGCGTAAAGGAAGAATCAAACCATCGGATGTGATCGGACTTGGCGTTGACTTCACTTCCTGCACGACTCTCCCCATCGATCGAGATGGAAACCCTCTTTGCTTCCGGAAGGACCTTCGACAGAACCCTCACAGCTGGGTAAAGCTGTGGAAGCATCATTCAACTCAGTCAGAAGCGGACCGCGTTAACGAGATGGGGCGAGAGAGGAACGAATCCTTTCTCAGACGCTATGGTGGCAAGATCTCCTCGGAGTGGTTCTTCCCAAAAGTGCTCGAAGTTCTGAACGATGCACCCACGGTCTACGAAGCAGCTCACAAGTTCATCGAAGGTGGCGACTGGATTGTCCTCAAGCTCACGGGCAATGAAAAGCGGAGCGCCTGTCAGGCCGGGTATAAAGGGATGTGGTCGGCAGAAGAAGGTTTTCCATCGAAGGATTTTTTCAGAGCGGTTAATCCACACCTTGAGTCTGTGGTTGAAGAGAAGATGACGAAAGAGATCTACCCGATGGGAACGAGAGCGGGAAATCTGACTGAAGAGATGGCAACCCTCACTGGTCTCACGAGAGATGTTGCAGTCCCAGTTGCGGTTATCGATGCACACTCAGCTGTTCCCGCAGCAACCGTGACCGAACCGGGCAAGATGGTTATCATTATGGGGACATCTGGTTGCCACATGATCTGCGATACACAGCGAGTGGAAGTGGAAGGGATCTCTGGTTATGTCTACGAGGGAATCTTACCGGGACTCTACGGCTACGAAGCTGGACAAGCATCGATGGGCGATGTTTTTGCCTGGTACACCAGAATGCTCTCAGCTCTGGGAAGAAAACAAGATGACATATACCCAGAACTTGAGAAAAAAGCAAAGACGTTGAAGGCAGGAGAGTGTGGCTTGCTTGCGCTCGAATGGCTCAATGGATGTCGCACTCCGCTCGTTGATGCGGACTTAAGTGGTGTAGTTGTTGGACTAACTCTGAATACGAATTTGGATGAAATTTACCGCGCGCTCCTCGAGGCGACGGCCTTCGGAACAAACCTTGTCATTGAGACATTCGAGAAGCGTGGGATCAAGGTCAACGAAGTCTACGCGTGCGGTGGCTTACCTGAGAAGAACAAACTCTTGATGCAGATCGTCGCGGACGTGACAGGTCGAGAAATTCTTCTCGCTGAATCTCCGCACACGAGTGCGCTCGGTGCCGCAATGTGGGGCGCTGTGGCAGCTGGGAGTTCCCGCGGAGGATATGATTCTATCGTTGAGGCTGCAAAAAAGATGGCACGAGTCAAGAAAGAACGGTACACCCCAAACACGGATAATCATCGAGTCTACTTGGACCTTTACAAGGAGTATGTGACTCTGCAAGAGTACTTCGGTCGTGGCGGAAATCCAGTCATGAAGAAACTGAGGCAAAGAAAAGTATTGAAGTAGTCAATAATCAGTAGTCAGAATAAACATCGGAGGGAAGATATGAAACGTACATTTCGAGCCTTTGTGTTCCTGTTCGTCGTGACCTCGCTCGTCATGGCTCAAGTGAGTTCACTTGATGATTGGGACAAGAAGATCATGGCCGAGGAAAGCTCACACTCTGAGTTGATGAAGAATCTCGAATATCTCTGCGACATGATTGGTCCCCGGATGACAGGAAGCGAGAGAATGAAAGAAGCGAATGAGTGGACCGCAGATCGCTTTAAAGATTACGGATTGAAGAATGTCCATCTGGAGAGCTGGAAATTCGGCGTGACATGGAATCGCGGCCCTGTCTCCGCGCGTGTCGCCAAACCGAACGGGTTACCACTTACTGTCGCGCAGCAGGCTTGGACGCCCGGAACAAACGGGCCGAAGGAGGGAGAAGTCGTCTTAGTCGACATCAAAGAGGCAAAGGATGTTGAGAAATACAAAGGAAAACTCCGCAGTGCGTGGGTGTTGCTTGGCGAGCCAGCGAAAATCCCGGCCGTGCCACCAGAGCAGCGACGATTGAGGCTCCCAGACACTGTTCAGGCTGTGCAACGAGCTCCTTTCGACACTGCGGCGATGCGCCGATTTCGCCAGGTCGGGGGACTACGTGACACTCTCAACAAGTTCTTTCGAAGCGAAGATATTGCCGGGATTATCCGTGATGCCGCAAAAGAACATGCCCTTCTGAACATGACGGGTTCACCGGGAAACTTTGCTGGAATGTTTGGAGGAAGCTCTACTCCTGACCAAATCACGCAGGTGTTTATGATTCATGAGCATTACGCGATGCTCTACCGGCTTTTGAGGCGAGGTGAGAAAGTTACTGCGGAGATGAACTTGCAATCGTCGATGGGCGACAAGCCTGTTGATGCCTATAACACAGTGGCGGAGATCCCGGGTTCGGAGAAGCCTGACGAGGTTGTTGTCCTTGGTGCACACCTCGATTCGTGGGACCTCGGGCAAGGGACAACAGACAACGGGACTGGATCGATGACGGTACTCGAAGTTGCTCGCATCCTCAAAGCGATCGATGCGAAGCCCAAGCGAACGATCCGATTCGTCCTTTTCAGCGGGGAGGAGCAAGGGCTCCTCGGTTCCCGTGCATACGTTGATGCCCATAAGGATGAGATGGCAAAAGTCTCTGGCTGCTTGGTCATGGATATTGGAAGCGGAAAACTTCGCGGCATCGCACTTCAAAGAAACGAAGCTGTGAAGCTGATCATGGACAGTCTCCTCGCTCCATTCCGCAGTATGGGTGTCATCGACATCAACCTGAGGAACCAGGGCGGCACGGATCACCTTTCATTCGACCGTGCAGGCGTTCCGGGATTCTCTTTCATTCAGGATCCTCTCGAGTACGGTAAGACCCACCACTCACAGACCGATACTTTCGATCACGCATCAGAAGAGGATCTGAAGCAGGCAGCAACGGTGATGGCCTCGCTTGCCTTGAAGATAGCAAACTTGCCGGAGATGCTGCCGCGGAAACCCGCTCAGCCCGCAGCACCTGCTGGTGGGAATTGATCCGCACAGATTTTCTCTGAATGCGCTGATCAAATCGCTGATTTCAGATTCCGCTGATTACAGAATCTGCGGAATCTGCAATCTGCACTAAATCTGCGTAGTTCTGCGAAAATCATTCGTAGCAAGGTTGAAAGATAAACGGAGGTTCGTATGCCTCGGAAAAAGCTGACAGCCATTGCAGAGGCGATGGCTCTGGTCCTCACTCTCGTCGGACTGATCGCTTTCACGCACAAGACTCCTGACGCTTCGCCCCACTCCACGCCTCCCGCGACGTCGCGAGTTGACACTCAGTCTTTCGATTGGGAAAAAGATTTGAAGCTTCCATCCCAGAGCGATCGCATTGTTCACTACACGATGGATGTGAAGTTGGACACGGGGACAAATATCATCAGTGGATGGGAAGAGCTCACGTGGCGAAACACCTCAGGGAAAGCGCTGAGTGAATTCCCATTCCACCTCTACCATAACGCCTGGAAAAACACACTGAGCACATTTGCAAAAGAGGCAGGCGGTGATTTCGGTCGCCCCAACATGAAAGAATCCGACTATGGCTACACGAATGTGAAGTCGATAAAGATTCTTGCCAACGGATATTACCCAGAGACTGACATCACAAGCACCTTCAAGTACATTCAGCCAGATGACAACAACAAGGACGACCAAACGGTATTTCAGGTGACAGCTCCAAAACCAGTTCGGGACGGACAGTCCATCACCTTCCGCCTTGAGTTTGAGACGAAGCAACCGATACCTATCTCACGCACCGGAGCCATCCGGAACTACCACTTCGTGGCACAGTGGTTTCCTAAGATCGGAGTGTGGTGGAACCCTGCCCGCCCGAGCGGTTTGGGTGGGGGTGCATGGAACTGTCATCAATTCCACCGCACCACGGAATTCTTTGCAGACTATGGCGTGTACGATGTCAGCATCACCGTACCTGCCACTTATGTCGTTGGCGCCACGGGCGGCGAGCCGCGCAGCACCAAAGACAACGGCGACGGCACCAAGACACTCAACTTCTACCAGGAAGACGTGCATGATTTCGCCTGGACGGCATGCCCAGAGTTCATTCGAATCGCACGAAAGTTCAGTCACACTGCGGTTGAGCCCGAAGAGAATCCAAGATATCACCACCCGCTCAAGGAGGTCGGGGTTATTCTGCTTCTTCAGCCGCACCATAGAAACAAGGAAGAGCGATACTTCAACGCTACCTTCAAGGCGCTCCAGTATTACGGAGAATGGTACGGAGAGTATCCGTACGACTATGTCACGGTTGTTGACCCCGCAAATGACAGTCGCTCAGGAGGAATGGAATACCCCACACTCTTCACTGGCGGGACAAACTATTTCTCTCCGAAGGAAAATGCTTCACCAGAGGGAGTAACGGTACATGAATTCGGCCACCAATTCTGGTATGGTTTGGTGGGGAACAATGAGTTCGAGGAGGCTTGGCTCGACGAGGGATTCAACACCTACTCCACAGACAAAGTCCTCAACACCGCGTGGAAGCCATTCCAAGCTTCGCGGTACTTCTTTGGCGGTTCAGGGGCTGGGTCATTCGTTGGCGTTCCGGTTGTCTTGAAGGAGGTAAAAGTCGGACGAATGTTCGGCGGCAACACTCAGTTCCGATACACAGGGAAAAACGACGTCATGGCGCGAAAGGGATGGGAATATTATAACTCATCCGGACTCAATGCCTATACCAAGCCCGCTCTCTCGCTATACACGTTGGAACGTTTTCTTGGTGAAGACTTGATGTACCGAGTTATGCGAACGTACCATCATCGTTACCGGTTCAAACACCCGACGAGTAAAGACTTCATCAACACCGTCAATGAAGTCGTTGGGAGAGACATGACATGGTTCTTCGACCAAACATGGTATAGCTCCAACCTGTTTGATTACAGCATTGACTATGTCTCGAGTCGAACGAAGCAAGCCGGGAAAGGGATATTCAACTTCAATGGGCAATCCTCTTCGGATTCTTCCGCAAGCGTCGTCGCTGCAACGGGCGATAGCATCTATGTTTCAGAGGTTGTCGTGAAGCGAGAAGGAGAAGCAACCTTTCCAGTTGAAGTTTTGGTAGTGTTTCAGAATGGCGAGGAAGTTCGTGAGCAATGGGATGGGAAATATCGCTGGATAAGGTACCGCTACGAGAAGCCCGCGAAGCTCAAGCATGCTGTGGTTGATCCCGATATGAAGCTTCCGATGGATGTTAATTACAATAATAACAGCAAGGTATTACGCGAGCCCAATTTCAGGTCACTGGCTGCGCGGAAGTTGACATCGAAGTGGATGTT
>CAYHSB010000062.1:0-9168 GCA_964359185.1 uncultured Chitinophagales bacterium | reverse complement strand
GAGTTTTTCGTCTTCGATACACACCGGAAGCTCCAATACCATGGAAAGTTCGATGATAATTGGCAGGGTCCATCTCAGGTGAAAAAGAAGTACGTTCGTGAGGCCGTGGAAGCTTTGCTTGCGGGTGGAGAGGTGCCGGCCCCTGAGACGTACTCCATCGGTTGCACGATCAAGTGGAAGACGTGAAAATCGCAGGTGAATGAGCAGTGTCATTCCGACGACCCCGCTGAAAGTTGGGGAGGAGGAATCTCGTGAGGATCGAGAACCACACAAGATTCCCCGTCCCACTTTGCGGGACGAGGTCTCGTCGCGAACTGCCAGCACGGACTCTGCCGACTTGGTCGGTCGACGACTCCTCTACGAGTTTACTACTCGTAGAGTTGTAAACCTACGGGTCTATCGACCCGTCGGGTCGTGGACGACTCGTCGAGCGTCGGAATGACAATTGGCTTTCGGACATCACATCCGATGAGAAAAGACTGGTATTGTAACTCTGCCACATCTTTATGTCATGAACAGAGGTGACCTGCAATAGAGTTCAGTTACAACCGTGACTTCTTCCCTCTCACACCTTGAGTGCTCGAACTGTTCTTCTACGTTCTCTCCAGACGAGATCCACGGCGTCTGTCTCCGATGCGGCAAGTCTCTCCTGGTGCGTTATAATCTCCAAAAAGTAAAGGAGTCAGCTCTGAAGAGCGACCTCCTCGCTCGTCCTCGCTCGATGTGGCGCTATCGTGAGCTTCTTCCTGTGCAACGAGATGAGAATATCATCACTCTCGGCGAAGGGTTCACGCCGGTTCTCCGCTTATCAAAGATGGGTGAGCGGTTCGGCTTGCGAAATCTTTACTTGAAGGATGAGGCGTCGATCCCGACCGGTTCCTTCAAGGCACGCGGTCTCTCAATGGCAATATCGAGGGCGAGAGAACTTGGCATTTCAAAGATTGTGCTGCCTACGGCAGGGAACGCCGGAAGTGCTGCTGCAGCGTATGCGGCACGTGCAAGTATCGAGGCGCATGTTTTCGCACCGAGAGAGACGCCAGAAGTCAACAAGAAAGAAATCATCATGTGCGGTGCAACGCTTCATCTCGTCGATGGATTGATCAACGAGGCAGGGAGGCTGGTGAATGAGTTGAAGGGGAAGAACAACTGGTTCGATGTCTCTACACTCAAGGAGCCTTATCGGGTTGAGGGGAAGAAAACGATGGGATTTGAGCTGGCTGAGCAATTTGATTGGCAACTCCCGGATGCGATTGTTTTTCCGACAGGCGGGGGCACGGGAGTCATCGGAATGTGGAAAGCCTTCAGCGAGCTCGAGGAACTTGGATGGGTCTCAGGCAAAAAGCCGAAGATGTTTGTTGTCCAGTCTAGCGGGTGTGCGCCGCTTGTCAAAGCTTTCGAAGAAGGGAAAAACGAATCCACCCTTTGGGAAAATGCCCGCACAGTTGCCGCAGGTCTCTGTGTCCCGAAGGCCTTCGCTGATTGGCTGATTCTAAGAGTGATCCGCGAGAGTGGAGGTGCAGCGGTAGCGGTGTCGGACGAGGAAACCTTAGATTGTCTTCGATCACTTGCAAAATCAGAGGGAATTCTCGTTTGTCCAGAGGGGGGAGCGGCTCTAGCTGCGCTAAAGCATCTCAAGGTTCGTGGGTCGATCTCGCAAGAGCAGACGGTGGCGGTGTTCAACACGGGAAGTGCGCTGAAGTACATGCATCTCTTTGGAAACTAGCCTTTCGGAGAAATTTCCGCTCCCATCAATAGGTGCTCGGTGAATATCAGAACCCCACTCGTCCTGTCATTCCGAGGATCCCGCTGAAAGCGGGAGACGAGGAATCTCAACTCTTGCGTTGGACTAAAAGAAGAGATTCCTCGTCGTCCCGTGGAAAACAACGGGACTCCTCGTCACAAGGTGACCCCTTTGGGGGAATAACAAGAGGAGCTACCAACTCTCCTTGGATCCCCACGAGCTATTCTTCTACAAATTCATGAGGATTAGATCATGATCAGATTATCAAGGTACGGAGCATTCCTCAACTATGGCGTTTTCGTCACGCCGCTAGTACTGCTAGTCTGTGTTCGACCAGGACTAGCACAGACCAACTCTGCTCGCAATCCCGTCATCGAGAAAATCGTTGCCGAGATCTCTCCTGACTCGATCAAACGCAACATCGAGAAACTTGTTGGCTTCCATACGCGCCATACACTATCCGATACGTTAAGTGACACGAGAGGCATCGGTGCAGCACGGCGGTGGATCAAAGCAGAGATGGAGCGATATAGCAAGGCAAATGGTGGCAGGATGGAGGTTTCCTATGATGAATCCGTGACACCGCCCTCGCAACGAGTGAACCGCCCAACCAAGATCGTCAATGTCGTTGGATATTTGCCGGGTGCTCAGACTCAGTCGAAAGACCGTATCTATGTCGTCAGTGGTCATTACGATTCTCGAGCGAGTGACCCGATGGATTCAGCAAGCTTTGCACCAGGCGCGAACGACGATGGCAGCGGAACGGCTCTCGTCCTTGAGCTGTCCCGCGTTATGAACAAATATCAATTTGATGCATCGATTGTTTTCCTCGCAGTTGCTGGAGAAGAGCAGGGACTCCTCGGGAGTACCCACTGGGCTCAGATGGCGAAGGAGAAGAACTGGACCATCGCTGGCGTTTTGAACAACGACATCGTTGGCAACATCCGCGGCGGAAACGGTGCAGTCGACAGCACGCACGTCCGCGTATTTTCCGAAGGAGTGCCACTAAAGGAAACGGAGCAAGAAGCGCGTCTGCGCCTGAACACAGGTGGTGAGAATGATAGTCCCTCTCGCCAGGTAGCTCGATACGCGAAAGAGATTGCAGAGCGCTATGTGACTAATTTCAGTGTTGAGATGATCTACCGTCGCGACCGTTACCTTCGCGGGGGTGATCACATTCCGTTCAATGAGCGTGGCTATGCGGCTGTTCGCTTTACTGAGATGGTCGAAGATTTCAACCATCAGCACCAAAACGTGCGAGAAGAAAGCGGGACTCGTTACGGCGACCTTCCGGAATTTGTCTCTGTGCGATACTGTTCGCAAGTCGCAAAAGTCAACGCTGCAGTGCTGGCAAGTCTTGCGCTTGCTCCCGCAACCCCAAGCAATGCTACCATCGTGACGAGTCGGCTGGAATACAGCACCACACTGCGATGGAATGCAAACACTGAACTTGACGTTGCGGGCTACAGAATCCTCGTTCGAAAAACCACCTCACCTCAATGGGAAAGAACGATAGACGTGGGCAACATGACCCAATATACGGTTGAGGATGCCTCGAAAGACAATTATCTCCTTGGCGTCCGAGCTTATGACCACGATGGGAACGAAAGTCTCGTTGCATTCCCGCGCCCTGGTCGGTAGACTCAAAACCTCCAGGTGAGCACTCTCCAAGAGATACCTGCTTAGTTTCATTTTTGAGATTTTGGCCTTCTTCCTTGATTTTCTGCCCTTTTTTTGTTAGAGTTTTAACGGTGTCGCTCCCTCCACGATCGCTCTTTGATGATAATGCGCTTGCGAACGGTACAAAAGGCTAGGAAAAGAATGAACCCCTCCTCTTCCAACCACTGGATGGATGTTGTCCCCAGCCTTTGTTTTCTTCTTGATAAGAAGGGTATCATTGTCGCGTCAAATCGCCTTGCGAGGAAGGAAACCGGGTATCGAGAAGCTGACCTCAGAGGCCATGCGGTGTGGGATTATCTAAACAAGGATTCGCGTGATCTGTTCAAAAAGTTTTTCCGTCGGGCGTGCCAAGGCAGAGATCAACATCAGGCGGAGGTCCATTTTCAAAAGAAGGATGGGACAACGCTCGAAGCAATAGCACACGTCGCGCCCCTTAACGGGAGGAACCGGTCTGGAGGAGCAATAGCGCTCGTCGCCCAAAATATTTCTTTGCAAAAAGAGAAAGAACTTCGATTCCTTCAGTTTTCCGAAGTGATTCGTCAGACCATCAACCCGATAGAGATCACTGATGCAAATGGGAAAATAGTGTTCGTTAATCCAGCATTTGAGAAGGCAAGCGGTTACACAAGAGAGGAATTGATTGGGAGGAACCCGAGCATCTTGAGCAGCGGAAAACATCCAAAAGAATTCTGGCAAAAGGTGTGGGCGACGATCCGCTCTCAAAAAGTTTGGGTTGGGGAGATCGAAAACCGCCGCAAGGATGGGGAGCTACTCTACACCCAGCTTCTCATTTCACCGATCGTAGACGCGGTAGGCAAAACCGTCGGTTTTCTGGGTGCTCACCGCGACATCACTGAACAAAAGAAGCTCGAGAGTCAGCTTGTCCATTCTCAGAAAATGGAAAGCATCGGCACCCTCGCTGCCGGCATTGCTCACGATGTTGGCAACCCACTGACTTCCATTTCTTCTCTTGTTCAGGTCATTCAGCGAACCACGCAGGATAAATTCGCTCAAGACAATCTTGAACTGGTGAAGAATCAGATTAACCGTATCGCGAACACCATCCGGCAGTTAGTTGATTTCTCCCGTCCTTCGAACTACGAAGCTCGGTTGACAGACATCAACAAGGCAGTTCGTGATGCAGTCGGTATCGTTCAGTACGGGAAGAAAGCGAAGGACATCAAGTTTCAGCTTGATCTTGCCCCGTCACTTCCAAAAGTCCTCGTAGTGACGGACCAACTCATTCAAGTCTTTATCAACATTTTGATAAATGCCGTCGATGCGCTTGAGGACAAAAAAGGAGAAGTCAACATTACCACAGCCCGCACTGGAAACCTTTTGAAGATGATTTTCGAGGACACGGGGAAGGGAATTTCCAATGAAAATCTTGCGAAGATTTTCGACCCATTCTATACGACGAAGAAGCCTGGCGAGGGAACGGGCTTAGGGTTATGGGTGAGCTACGGGATCGTAAAGAATTTTGGCGGTGACATACGTGTGGAAAGCCAACTGGGGAATGGGAGTACGTTCACGGTTCTCCTTCCAATACTGACGGAGGAAAAGAGTGTATGACACCACGGGTGCTTGTCGTGGATGACGAAGAAATCATTCGAGATTCGCTCTCTTTCATTCTCCAAAAAGAGGGCTACGAGGTTGAAGAGGCCGCTAACGGCCAGGAGGCGTTCAAGAAAATCACGGAAAACCCACCTGACGTAGTTATTACTGACATCGAGATGCCAGGAATGAAAGGTGTCGATCTCTTAGAAAAGGTCTCGCAAGTGAGTCCTCAGACGTTTGTTATCATCATCACGGCATACGCATCGATCGAAACCGCAGTCCAGGCCTTGCGAAAAGGAGCGTACGATTACATCCTAAAGCCACTGGAGTTCGATGAACTCATTCTTCGACTTCGTCGCCTCATGGAGTTCAAACGGCTTGCGCTCGAAAACCAGATACTCCGTCAGGAGATCAACCGCGAGTATGATTTTCATAACTTCATCGGTCAGAGCGCTGTGATCCGGAAAGTTTTCCGCACCATTGAGAGGGTTGCCGAATCCGATGGAACCGTATTGATCACCGGAAGGAGCGGAACGGGGAAGGAACTCGTTGCACGCGCCATTCATCATAACAGCATGCGGCGGCAGAACCGGTTTGTTCCCCTCAACTGTGGTGCAATTCCAGAAAATCTCTTTGAGAGCGAGCTTTTCGGATACAAGAAGGGAGCATTCACGGACGCGGTTTCGGATAAGGACGGTATGATCAAGGTTGCCAATGGCGGAACGCTCTTCCTCGATGAAGTGAGCGAGATGCCCCTCCATCTTCAAGTAAAGCTCCTTCGAGCACTTGAGCAAAAGGAGATCACCCCCGTTGGGAGTACAGTCCCTTTGAAGGTCGATGTCAGGATTATTGCAGCGACGAATCAGAATCTCGCTGAGCGAGTTGAGCAAGGGAAATTTCGGGACGATCTCTACTATCGCCTCAACATCATTGAAATCGATCTTCCTTCACTCACCGAGAGAAGGGAGGACGTACCCCTCCTCGTCCAGCACTTTATCGAGAAGTTTCGAAGTGAAATGGGCAAGCCGATTAAGGGAGTCGACAACAAGGTAATGCATCTCCTTATGAACCGGACTTGGAAAGGAGAGGTGCGAGAACTTCAAAATGTCATCGAGCGGGCGATGATTTTCTGTGATGGTGATTATATCACGATGAAGGAACTTCCTGAGAACGTCCGGGAGGAGGTTGGCGAAGAGGTTATCTCAGAAGAAGGGACGGGTTTAAAAGAGGCAGTGCGGCGATTCGAGAAAAATCACATTCTCGAGCTCCTGACAAGATTTGATTACGATAAGGAGAAAACAGCTGCCGCCCTAGACATTAGTGTCTCCACATTGTACAGGAAGATGACGGAACTTGGAGTTAATACTGAGAAATAGCGCTGCTCGGTTCCAAGTTTCGGGTGCATGACAATATCCTGCATCACAGTCACGAGAGACTGATTTCTCCATGAATTACCCTATCTGGGACGTACCTGTTATTGGCGGCGGCCTTCTTATTGGTTTTGTATCAATCCTGCACGCCTTCGTCTCCCACTTCGCCATAGGCGGAAGCCTTTTCTTGGTCCTGACGGAACGAAAAGCCTACCGGGAAAATGACCTCAGGATACTTGACTACGTCAAGCTTCACTCTCGATTCTTCCTCCTCCTGACTCTAGTTTTCGGTGCGATCACTGGCGTTGGAATATGGTTCACCATCGGGCTTGTTCACCCGCCGGCAACCTCCGCACTGATTCACATTTTCGTGTGGGCATGGGCAATTGAATGGGTGACCTTTCTCATCGAGATCAGTGCGGCCTTCATATACTACTACACGTGGGAGAGATTAGACCGGCGCACACACCTCATCGTGGGGTGGATTTATTTTGTTGCAGCCTGGCTCAGCCTTGCTGTCATAAACGGCATCCTTTCCTTCATGCTGACGCCGGGTCAATGGATACTAACACGCAACTTTTGGGACGGATTCTTCAACCCAACTTATTTGCCATCCCTCGTTCTCCGCACCGCCGTCTGCTTCGCACTTGCGGGACTCTACGCACTGCTTACAGCCTCGCGGCTTCAGCAGGAAGAGTTACGTGAGAAGCTCGTTAGGTACGCCGCTCGGTGGCTTGCCCCAGCTTTCGTCGTCCTTCCGCTTGCCGGTGTCTGGTATATCTCCAGGATCCCACCTCTCGCTCGGGAAGTCTCAATGGGCGGTGCGGCAGCAGTCACGATCTTCGCGGGTCTCAGCATCGTGTTCTCCATCATTATTTTTTCGTTCGCCTATTTTGGACCCTACCGCAACCCGAAACAATTCCCCTTTCCATTTGCAGTGATGTTCCTCCTCATTGGCCTCCTTGCGACAGGAGTTACAGAATGGGTTCGGGAAGCCGTGCGGAAACCTTATATTATTTACGACTACATGTATTCGAATGCGTTTCTCGTAGCACACCAGGGCCAATATCGGCTCGAGGGGAGCCTGACGCAGGCAAAATGGGTCGTCACGAGAAAGCTCACTGATGCGAACATTATCCCGGCAGGCAGGGATCTTTTTGAATTGCAGTGTCAGAGCTGCCACACAATCGACGGGTATAATGCCATTCGTCCTCTCCTTCGGAACTGGCCGGAAGATTACATCGATCACCAACTTGAAAACCTCCAGACACTCAAGGGGTTCATGCCGCCATTCCTCGGGACTCCAGGAGAACGCCGTGCACTCGCACGATGGCTCGCAACGCTCAACGGGAATGTCTTGATGGGAGCTGCTTCCGGAAATGGTGGCGGTTCATCTCTCGCCGATTCCACTCGAGGAGGTCGCGATGCCAAATGAGATCCCGATCCCGGACCTCGACCCTGTTTCGCTCCCAGCGCCTTTCTGGTTGATCAAAGCGCTTCTGCTCCTCACCTTTTTCTTACATATCATTCCAATGAACTTTGCGCTCGGGGGTGGATTCGTTGCTGCCGTTACTGATTTGATTGGGCGCAAGCGAAACAGCGAGCGCCACCTCACGTTGGCAAGGCGCCTCGCAGGGATGCTGCCGATTGTAATAGCCTTTACGATTACTCTTGGCGTCGCACCCTTGCTGTTCATTCAAGTTCTGTACGGGCAGTTCTTCTACACCTCCTCGGTTCTCCTGGCGTGGCCTTGGCTTTCAGTTATTGTTCTGCTGATACTTTCCTACTACGGATTCTACCTCTACACTCTACGATGGGAACACTTGCAGGGGAGGCGTCTTGTTATCGTGCTTGGAAGTGCGATTCTTTTCGCAGTCATTGGGTTTCTCTATACCAACAACCTTGTCCTGATGTTGACGCCTGAGAAATGGGCGACGATGTATTTCCAGAATCCTAGTGGAATGCATCTCAATCTATCCGACCGAACAGTTGTCCCAAGGTTCCTGCATTTCTTCACGGCTTCATTTGCACTTGCAGGTATACTTGTCTCCATATTTGGGATTCTAAAACAACGCCAAGACGCTGAGTTTGGTCAATGGGCGATTCGGTACGGTATCCTCTGGTTTGTGATTGCTACCGTCCTTCAACTTGGTGTTGGTTCATGGTTTTTCCTGAGCCTGCCTCGAGAGGTGATGCTGTTATTCATGGGTGGCGATGTGTTCGCAACTATAATTTTCATCGTTGCTCTCGTCTGCGCTCTTGCGAGCGTCGTGCTGATGATAGTCGGTTATGTTTCACCCAAGCCGGCATCAAAGGTGGTCTCCGGTATTGTCCTTATTGCTTTCACGATAATATGCATGGTTCTCATGCGTGATATTGTTCGAGACGCATACCTCGATCGCTTTTTCGACGCGAGCAAATTCTCTGTGCAACCCCAGACGGGAGTGATTGTCCTGTTCTTCGTTCTTCTGTTTGTAGGTCTAGCGGTGGTAGGGTATATGATAAAGAAGGTTGTGGGCGCGCGATGAGTATGGTTGATTTTCGGTTTGTCTTTGGGTATATTTGATCCGTTGCGGGAGCAGTTTTCCGATAAAGAGCATCGGGACAGGCAGTCTCCGCCCGCAGGCGGAGGAAAGTCCGAACGTCAGCTTCTCCCAAAATGTCCAACGATGCCGACGAAGTCGGGAGAGTTGTCGGCATTTTGCGGATCCCGCCGTAAGGCGGGACCAAGTCCCGTTCCGACATCCTCGACGAGTCGTCGAATATGTCCGAAAACCTCGGTCAAGATTTTTGAGTGGGGAATGTTATTCTTCCCATGGT
>CAYHSB010000061.1:0-9314 GCA_964359185.1 uncultured Chitinophagales bacterium | reverse complement strand
TTGTAGGTGAAGGAATCGTAGTTGTCAATGATGAGAAGCATGTAGAATCCTGGACTCTCAGGTCCGTCAGTCCCCACCCTATTTGTCATCCCGACGAATCCCACCACCGGCGGGATGAGGAGGGATCTCGTCATGTCCCGAGAGGATGAGATCCCTCGTCTTCGCCTGCGGCGAATCCTCGGGATGACAACTTGGAGGCTGACACATCACTGATCGTGTTGACTAGTACTATCAACCAACATCTGCACTGCAGCGAGATTGGCCGCTAACTTATCAAGCGTCTCTTGATACTCCCGCTCTGGAACTGAATCCGCAACAATCCCCGCCCCCGCCTGAAAGTACGCGACCCCATCCTTGATCACTATCGTGCGTATTGCGATGCAAGAATCAAGATTGCCTGAAAAATCTACGTAGCCGATTGCGCCCCCGTAGATCCCTCGCTTCGTGGGTTCCAGCTCAGCGATAATTTCCATTGCTCGAATCTTTGGCGCACCGGCCAGTGTCCCTGCGGGAAAGCATGAGTAGAGAGCATCGATGGCGGTGAGATCCTTCCTCAACCTTCCTCTCACATTCGAAACGATGTGCATAACGTGAGAGTACTTTTCAAGGGCTATGAACTGATTCACCTCAACTGTCCCAAAGTCGCTGATCCGACCAATGTCATTCCGGCCAAGATCCACCAGCATCAAGTGCTCGGCACGCTCCTTTTCATCGCTGAGCAACTCCCTGCTCAGTCGCTCGTCTTCTTCAGGATTCGTTCCCCGAGGTCGCGTCCCCGCAATTGGACGTGTTTCCACAACCCTGCCCTCAACTCTCACGAGCATTTCCGGTGATGAACCAATGATATGCACACCGTTGAGGTGGAGATAGTAGAGATAAGGAGACGGATTGATGGTGCGCAGCATTCGGTAGACGTCGAATGGCTCGAGACTGACCTTTTGGTCTACACGTTGAGACAGAACAACTTGGAAGACATCGCCGCTGAGGATGTACTCCTTGCAGCGACCCACCTTCTGAAGGAATTCATGTCGAGGAATCACATAGTGGAGTTCACTTGTGGAAAACGCCGACGAAAGATCTGTTTTCACACTCCGTCGAAGAATCTTTCTCAACTCAGCGACTTTTCGCACTGCATCTTCGTACAGGGGTTTCAATGACTGAGCAGGAGCAGGTTCACCTCCGACATAAGAATTTACAATGATAAGAATCTTTCGCTGAATGTTATCGAACACAAGCAGCGTATCAAAGAACATGATGGAGAGGTCTGATAGCTGGATATCGTTGACGGAGGCTGATGGAACATCCTCAACCAGCTGGACGGTTTCGTAACCAAAGTAGCCTACGGCGCCACCGGTGAAACGTGGCAATCCGGGAATTGCCATGCCTTTGAAGTGCGCCAAGATCTTCTTGAGTGCGACGAGCGGTTCCACCTCACCTTTGGCCAGCTCGTGCACAAACCGAAACTGGGGCCGCAGGGATCGGATCGCAAACTCTTTCCCTCTCACTTCAAAAAACATGAAAGGATTGAATCCAACAAATGAGTAGCGTGCGATTTTTTCTCCACCCTCCACGCTCTCAAAGAGAAAAGAATAGGGGCTTTCATCTTGGATTTTCAAATAAGCTGAAACGGGGGTGTCGGTGTCCGCGAGCAATTCGTCAACAACCGGCACGATGTTTCCCTGTTTGCAGAGCTTGCGGAAGTCCTCGAATGGAGTAATCACGGCTGGGTCTGGCGTCTAGGACGGATATGTCGGCCAGTGTATTTGGGCGTTGCTTCCTTCAAATTTCTCTACGAGCTTCCGAAACTGGCCATTGATGAAGGTGGGTCTGTCTGTTCGAGGGTCGAGCCACACGTGAACATTCGTATTCTCAGCAACGACTTTTCCCGTCAGGCCATCGATGATTAGCCCCTCCATCCCAAAGCTTGTGTTCTTCACATAGGAAATTCGAGTATAGACGTCGAGAAGATCATCGAAGTGCACTGCACTCTTGTACGTAAGGTTGTTCGTTACGAGGACAAGGCGAAATTCATTCTGGATGGAGTTATGATTCAACTGAATTCCCAGATTCTTGAAGTACTCTACCCTTCCGACTTCGAAGTAGAGAGAGTACACTGCGTTATGGACAATCCCTTGCCAGTCGATCTCGTAGTTTCGAACACGAACTTCGGTTTTGTGTGTGAATATTGACAGATCCATCGAAGTTTTCATTGAAGAGTCCTATGACCAGAGAGAGAAAGAAATTCAGAGCAGATGAAATGATGAATGGATTCCCTTTTGAAATCCATTAGTCCGTTGTGAATCATACTCCTTATCGCCTTCCTCACGAAAAGAGTTCAGTGAACACCTGCGCCGCGCTCTTTACATCCTCGAACGATACATCCAGATGTGTGACAGCGCGGATGCTGGTATACGTTCCAAGGGTCACTAGCACTCCATTCTCGCGGAGCATCTTTATGATCTCTTCAGGGCGTTTGCCTGTCTTCTCAACATTGATGATGAGGATGTTCGTCTGCACGCTGGCGAGGTCAACCTGGAAAGTCTTCAGGTTGCAGATCTCGCGAGCCAAATACTTCGCCTTTTCATGGTCTTCTTTGAGCCGCGGGATATTGTGCTCGAGAGCGTACAGAGCTCCCGCGCCAATGATACCCGCTTGACGCATCCCACCCCCAAAAATCTTCCGATACCGCCGCACCTTCTCGACGAACTCAGCATTGCCCGCAACTGCTGAGCCAACCGGTGCCCCGAGGCCCTTAGAGAAACACACGGACACTGAGTCGAAATACTTTGCGTATTCTTTCGGCTCTATCCCAGTCTCGACACTGGCATTCCAGAGACGGGCTCCATCAAGATGCATTTTGATGCCAGCATCCAGTGCAAGCTCGCGAATACGCTTGATCTCATCCAGTGGAAAGATCGTCCCTCCCGCTCGGTTATGAGTGTTCTCAACACAGATGAGCCGTGTCCGCGGCATGTAATATGCTTTCGGCCTGATGGCTCGCCTGACTTGCTCTGCAGTGAACACGCCGTGGTTCCCTTCGATCGGATAGATCTGCACGTTGGACATCATTGCAGGGGCAACGGTCTCGTAGTTGAAGATGTGAGCTTCCCGTTCGAGGATCACTTCGTCACCTGGCTCGGTGTGGGCTTTGATCGAGGTTTGGTTTCCCATGGTCCCACTCGGGACGTAAAGCGCTTTCTCTTTCCCGAGTATCGCCGCAACTTTTTCCTGTAGAGTATTGACTGTTGGATCCTCGCCGAAGACGTCGTCGCCCACGAGCGCTTCGGCCATGACTCTTCGCATCTCAGGCGACGGCTTCGTCACTGTGTCACTGCGCAAGTCGATGAAGTCATTTTGGGTCATATCGTCGCTCCATTTTGTTTCTTCCTCTTAAACTTCCTGATGAATGCTCCACCGATCGAGAGAATCCCGATTCCTGTACATGCTTGAGCGAATACGTCTCCGTAAGATGAATAGAAGGTGCGTTCCTCAGAGAGCCGCACATCCCCGACAAGGGCACCTCGCGTGTACAAGTCACGGGCGTGTGAAATTCTTCCGTGTGGATCGATGAAACAGGAGACACCACCATTTGCACAGCGCACAATTGACCGTCGGTTCTCTATTGCCCGCAACGTGGCATATTGTAGATGCTGATACGCGCCTGATGTATTCCCCCACCAACTGTCGTTCGTGATGACGACGAGAAACTGTGCGCCCTTCCTTACGAACGAGGCAACCAAGTCCGGATAGATCGATTCGTAACAAACCATTGCGGAGAACTTAGGTCGTTGTCCATCATCCCTAAGCAAGAACACTGTGGTGTCTCGTCCGATTCCCCAGCCGCTGATCCCGACATTCCACTTCACTGCGTCCACAAGAAAGGCCAACTTCTCTGCATAGGGAACCCGCTCTGCGAATGGCACGAGTTTCATCTTTGCATACTTTTGTATCGAGTCACTCCCGGGCTCGAGAAGCATGATTGCGTTGAAATCATCGTAATGAATCATAGTCCCGGCGATGGTCTTCGTGCCAGTTGGTGCCTTACCCTCCTCATAGAACACAATCTCCGCAAACCCCGTGAGAAGTGCTGAGCCAAGGCTGTCGACGCTTTTTCTGAACTGGCGAAAAAGCTCGGTATACCTTCCTGAGAGAATCCGAAATGAGATGGCAGTCTCAGGCCAGATGATGAGCTTCGGTTTCTGTCCGACTAAACCATGTGAGAGTTGAATGTAGTCCCGAAGCTGCTCCTCAGGATGTGCATCCCATTTCTTCCAAGGGTCTGTATTCGGTTGGATCATTCCAACGCGAAGGGTGGCGTGATAATTTTCTGAATCAGCCCGAGAGAGGACAGTCCTTCCATGAATCCCCGGGAGAAGCACGATGACGATCAGCACAACGACAGCTGACGTAGTCTGCCTTGAAACGAGCCTCCACTCCGATTGGGTAATTTTGGAGTAGATGAAGTAAACGAGTGCGTTCACGGCAACGATCCAAAATGTGATCCCAAAGACTCCCGTGAACGTAATGAACTGAATGCGCTCGACAGCGTATGTCTGGGTGTTTCCTAGCGTCAACCAGGGGAATCCCAATTCTCCTAACGAATGAAGCCATTCAAAACCAACCCACAGGAAGGGGATTGCAAGCAGAGCCGCATTTCTACCAAGATGTCTTCCCACAAAAAGATACGCGAAGGTCGGAACAAGAAAGAATAGTGGGTGAACGACCACGAGCGCGGCGCCCGACAGCATCAGGAACTTGTCGTTACCGTGTGCGAAACCTCCAATCCAATATAGTGTGATGATGTTGAAAACAAAGAATGTCAAGTACGCATAGCGCAGCGCTTGAGAGTACTTCTCTACACGGTCCAGGAGGAGAAAAAAAGGGACAAGTGCTACGCATGCGAGAAGACCTAGGGGGATCGGCGGAAAAGATATTCCAAGTAAGACCCCGGCAGTGCACGCCAGCGCAAAATTCCGTCGGCTCATCCCGGGCTACGGAGAAATTGCAGGTTCTTTTTTTTCATGACGCAGCTTGAGGTAAGCCTCGAGACGGAGCCAGAGAAAGATCACCGCTGAGCAAACGGCGATTCCAATTGCAGCCCCGCCGAGAATATCAGAAGGATAGTGGACACCGACATAGGGTCTCGAAAGTGCTACAAGAGAAGCGTATGTAACGAAAGCCCAAGTCCATCGGCGATAGTAGTATGAGAAGAGCGTTGCCGCAGCGAAATTGTTGACAGCATGTGAGGAAGGAAAAGAGAGGCCACTCCCACATGGCACGAGAAGTTTCACATCCGGCAACGTGAAGCACGGCCGCAAGCGACCCACCAACGACTTGATAACACTGCTGCTGAGTTGATCGCTGACCAGGATTAATGGGAGTAAAAGGATTGCAACTATACGACCCGTCTTCCCTCCTTTTATGACGAGCGCGAGCCAAAGGAGAACATAAAAGATGCGGAAGTGAAGTGTGTCCGTTCTCGTCAAGAAGGGCATGATAACATCAAGGACACTATTCTGAATCGAGTGGTTGAGAAAGTAGAAGATATCTTTGTCGAGTGAGTAGAGCGTCTCAGCCATCGTTCACTGTGTGTTCTTGCTTTTCTTTCTCCCGAAGATATATTTCGCAACCAGGATCAATACGACAAGGATTATTATTGCTGTTACAGTCTGACTATAGGTGGTGAGATAGACTCCAATCTTTTGCCAATTCTGTCCAAGATAATTACCCGCCGACACGAGAATCAAATTCCAGACGAGAGCACTCAGAAAACAGAGGATCGTCGTCTGCAATAAACGCATATGAGACATCCCCGCGAAAAAAGATACAACAGCGCGAGTCCCGGCGAGGAATCGGTTAATGATGATAATCCAGTAGCCGTACTTGCGAAACCAACCATCAACCTTATCAACACTTTCCTTTGGAATGAACGAGAGTCTTCCGCTTTCCAATATTCTCACTCCGAACCAATGCCCGATGCTGAACATGGTGATGAATCCACAGGTGCTTCCTAGTGTGGCAGCACCCACGGCGCCGATGAAATCGATCTTTCCCATCCCTGCGAGAGAACCACCGAAGACAACCACCATATCACTGGGTGAGGGAGGAAAAATGTTCTCGATATAGGCAATAAAAAAAATCGCGGTGTATATCCATACATCGCTCAGGTTTGCCAACGAGTAGATGAAATCTTCCAAGATTGTCAGGTCAGGAGTTGTCCTGTCCTTCCTCGATAAACGCCACCGCGTACGCAGCTACGCCGTCACCAGCGCCAATAAATCCAAGTCCTTCGTGAGTTGTGGCTTTCACTGACACTTGCTCAATCTGGATAGCGAGGGCAGATGCGACCACTACACGCATCTGGTCGATGTATGGAGCAATCTTTGGATGCTGGAGAACAATGGTAGAATCGATATTCATAGGTCTGAAATGACGCTCCCGAAGAAGCTCGCCTACGTGCTTCAAGATCTTCAGGCTGGAAATATCTTTAAACCGCTCGTCCGTGTCAGGGAAGTGTTTCCCAATGTCCCCAAGGGCAGCGGCACCGAGCAGCGCGTCCGAAATCGCATGGAGGAGAACGTCCCCATCCGAGTGTCCGATCGATCCCTTCTCAAACGGGATCTCGACCCCCCCAAGGATGAGTTTTCTCCTCTCAACGAGCCGATGAACATCATATCCAAACCCAAGACGCATTGAAAGCGTTATCGAATGTCAAAATTCTGGAACTGATTTTGAAATTGCTTCCATTCCACCGACACGTTCGTCACACGCGCAGCACGCGGCCCGATCTTCACGTCTCTAACTAGCTCCTCAATCAGCGATCGATTCCCCTCAACTTCGATCTCGACATTACCATCGTATGCATTTCTGACGTATCCGGTGAGGCCGAGCCGAGTCGCCGCGCGATAAACAAAGAACCGGAATCCAACTCCCTGCACCATCCCATGGATTCGGATAACAGCTGCGACCGACATTTCTTCGTGGAAATTCTTTTCCTCAAACCGTGCTCATAATACGATGAAGATGCCTAAAAGTCAAGGAGTTAGCGAGTTCCAGCTTCCGACAATTTCCGTTGATTTTGTCGGACAGGGTTGTTAACTTCAGCAGCGAAGGTTGAAGGCCTTAGGTCGTAGGTCATAGGTGGAAGGTGAAAAAAGAGATCAGGAGTTACGAAGATCTTGGAGTGTATCAGAAGCTGCTCCAGCTTCATCTGGATGTAAATGAACTGACGATGAGTTTTCCGAAGCATGAGATGTACGAATTGGGCTCGCAGCTTCGACGATCATCAAACTCGATTGCGGCCAACCTCGCGGAAGGATGGAACAACCCGTCCTGCGAGCAGGACGAGGTCTCGTCCCGATCCCGACAAGGTCGGTAGGACGGACAAGCACATCAATGGCAAGGGTTTACTAGATATAACCGCACCTAGGAAAGTAACTTGTACTAGCTCCGGAGGCTCAGATGGACCGCAGAAAATTCATGCAACTGACCGCGGCCACGACCGCGTCGGTTTTCATCTCTGAATTCTTTCCTCCTGGCGATGGCATCAAGGCCAGGAGAATCACCAGCATCATGTCCAATGACGACCTCAAGGATCTCGCTGATGTTGCCCTCGAAACAGCGAAGTCAAACGGTGCCTCATACGCAGACGTCCGCATCAACCGGTATGAGAACCAGTTCGTCGCGACTCGCGAGAAACGAGTGACAAACCTCTCGAAGTCAGAAAGTTTTGGCTTTGGAGTGAGAGTGCTTGCCTTCGGAACCTGGGGTTTCGCGGCAAGCAGCGTGGTGACGAAAGACGAGATTCGGAACGTAACCTTGAAGGCAGTTGCCATCGCGAAGGCAAACTCTCTGCTGCGAAAGGAACCCATCCAACTCGCTCCCGTGAAAGCGTATGTCGATAATTGGAAGACGCCGATCAAGAAGAATCCGCTCGAGGTCTCGCTCGCAGAAAAGGTGGATTTTCTCCTGACTCTCAATGGTGAAGCGCTCAAGGTCAAGGGTGCGAGCTTCTGCAACTCGAGTATGGCCTTCGTCCGAGAACAGAAATACTTCGCCTCGACAGAAGGTTCTTCAATCAACCAGGAGATTATTCGCACTGATCCCTCCTTCACGGTCGTGTCGGTCAATCGTGAAACAGGTCAGTTCCAGAGTCGAAGCACGTATGCAGCACCGCTCAGCAAAGGTTACGAGTATTTTCAAGAGTATCCTTTCCTGGACGAGGTGCGACAAGCAGCGGAAGAGGCGGTCGCAAAACATTCAGCAAAATCCGTCGAGCCGGGGAAAAGAGATCTCATCCTCCACCCGACAAACCTTTGGCTCACGATCCATGAATCAGTTGGCCATCCGACCGAACTGGATCGGGCGCTTGGGTACGAGGCAAACTATGCAGGGACGAGTTTCCTGACGCTCGACAAGCTCGGTAAATTCAAATTCGGCTCGGACATCGTGAATCTCGTCGCGGACAAAACTCAAGAACAAGGCCTCGCAACCTGCGGCTACGACGATGAGGGTGTGAAGACAAGTCAGTGGTACCTGATCAAGGATGGTATCTTCGTCGACTACCAGACGATACGTGACCAGGCGCACATCATCGGCCAAAAAGACTCTCACGGCTGCTGCCACGCTGATAGCTGGTCGTCAATCCCGTTCCAGCGGATGCCAAATATTTCTCTTGAGCCAGGCAAGAAACCTCTCACGCTTGCCCAATTGATTAGCGACACAGAAGATGCAATCTTGATACGAGGGAATGGCAGCTTCAGTATCGACCATCAACGGTACAATTTCCAGTTTAGCGGACAGACTTTCTGGGAAGTCAAAAACGGAAAGATCGTCGGGATGCTGAAAGACGTGGCGTACCAATCGCGGACTCCGGACTTCTGGAATTCTTGCGACGCTATTTGCAGCAAAGAAGCGTACTGGCTCGGTGGGGCCATGAACGACGGCAAAGGTGAACCGGGGCAATCAAATGCAGTCAGCCACGGCTGCGCACCCGCGCGCTTCAGAAAGGTTAACATCCTTAATACACGGAGGCAGGTATGATCTATACTCCCGATGAAGCGAAGAAGATCCTCGACAAAGTCCTGTCGATGTCGAAGGCTGATGAGGCTGAGGTAAATTTCGGCGGCGGCCACTCCTCCCACCTGCGATTTGCCGCAAACACAGCAATGACGAGTGGCACATCAGAAAACCTCTCTCTATCGATCCGCAGCACGTTTGGGAAGCGAAGTGGCTCCTACAGTCTCAACCAGTTCGATGACAAAACTCTGGAGAGCGCTGTTCGGAAGTCCGAAGAGATTGCAAAGCTGGCACCC
>CAYHSB010000060.1:7115-9392 GCA_964359185.1 uncultured Chitinophagales bacterium | reverse complement strand
GTCCGCGTCTTGCCAGTTCCTGCGCCTGCAACAATAAGTTGCGGCCCATTCACGGAGGTGACCGCCTCGTACTGAGCTGGGTTCAGCTCGTTCTTATAATTGATATTGAACCGCGTGGGGTGGACGAGGTGAAGTTCACTCGGCGGTCTTTTAATAGTGTACTTTTTCATCTTATTTCCCAAAAAATCTACTGCTTTTTCAGTAGAATTGCAATTGAACTGTGCAGGTGTTTTTCATTGACAGTGAGAACGATTTTCAGTATTTTTGACCAACGGCATCTCTGAAATCATTCCCACCTCAAGGAGGTCCTTATGGAACAAGAGCAAGCTTCACCTCAAGCAACGACGGCTAAAGAATCGTCCGCCTTCTCAAAGCTCATAAACGTTTATGCTTCTCCCAGCGAAGTGTTTGAGAGCATCAAGACGGCACCACGGAAAAACGCGCTCTGGGCAATTCCGATCACCCTTACGATCATCATCGGGATCTTTTCCACGTTCCTCATTTTCTCAGACCCAGTACTTGTATCTCAATTAACGGATCAAGCGGAAAAAGGCGTTCAGGAAGCGATCAATCAGGGAAAAATCCCACCAGATCAAGCCGATAGGGCAAGAGAACAAGCTGCAGGATGGGTCACAGGTCCCTTCGGGAAGGTAATGGGAATCGGTGGTGTCGTCGTGTTTAGCTTCGCGGGACTCTTCGTCGTCAGTCTTGCAATGCGCCTGGTTGGGAAAACCGCCTTCAAGGCTACAGTGCCTTACGGCAAGGTCATGGAGGTGGTGGGAGCGTCCTTCATGACGAACTATGTGTTGGGGTCAATTGTGACAACGCTCATTATTCTCGCGATGGGTTCAATGTACGCCACTCCTGGGCTTGCCCTTCTCATCAGTGACTTCGATCCAATGAACAAAGTGCATCTCCTTCTCTCTTCGGTAAATATCTTCAGTATCTGGTATCTGGTAGTTCTTTCTATCGGGGTAGGGAAGACCTTCGGCGGAAGCACAGCAAAAGCGGCAGTATGGGTGGTAGGACTATGGGTCGTGTGGACACTGCTCACAACATTCGTTCTCACTTTCCTCCGAATGGCATAAGAGTACCGGCACAAACTGCTCATTCAGCTTAACAAGCTCATCGGGCTACCAATCTGCTCTGGTATTTCGGACAGAAGTAATGTCTGAGCAGTGATGGGTACAATAAGCTGAATGAGCAGCCCTACATCATCCCCTGCGGATCTATATCGAGGATGAGTTTAACAGTGCGGGATTTTCCGAGTGCGGATGCCTGATAGGTCCGGACTGCTTTTCTCAACGCTTCGCGCGCAAACTTTCCACCGATGTCTTTGCTCTTCAGATCCTTGACCGCGATGTGCCAGCGATACTGGCCTTTGAGTTTTGAAAGCACAGCTGGCGTCGGACCGAGGATCACGAGATGGGAATCTGTGCTGCGAAGGAGTTGTGCAAAACGCTCCGCGTGACGTGAGACCTCCTTTTCATTCTCTCCTTTGAGCTCAACCAAGATGATGTGTGAGAACGGCGGGTAATCGAGTTCCTCACGATACTGCAACTCCTCCTCGTAGAAACTTTTGAAGTCGTGCTGAACTACATGCCTGATGCTGTAGTGCGTGGGTTGGAACGTCTGGATGACCACCTCGCCTGCCAACTCTCTACGGCCCGCGCGACCAGCAACCTGCGCAAGGAGCTGAAACGTTCGCTCTGATGCACGAAAATCCGGGAGAAGAAGCTGTGTGTCCGCAGAGATGACTCCAACAAGCGTCACCTTAGAGAAGTCGAGTCCCTTCGCCACCATCTGCGTACCGAGCAGAATGGCACTCTCCTCCTCTGAGAATTCTTTCAAGAGTCGATCGTGGGCGCCCTTTCGAGTCGTGGTATCGAGGTCCATCCGAAGGATTTTTGATTGTGGAAAGAGACGTAGAAGTTCCTCCTCAACCCGCTGTGTTCCGAAGCCCCGATACTTAAAGTCAACCCCCTGGCATCGTGGACAGATCGTAGGGGCGGGCTTTACGAAACCGCAGTAGTGGCACCGCAGATGCTTGTGCGTGATATGATACGTGAGCGTCACCTCGCACTGTTCACACATTTCGACGTAACCGCAGTCAGGACACTCGAGAAACGGAGCGAAGCCTCGACGATTCTGAAGAAGAATAACTCCTTCCTTCTTCGTGAGGCGGTCCTGAATCTTTTCACGCAGGAGTCGAGAGATAGAACTCACCTGGAACCCCTTGAGTTGTATGCGCTCCGCCCTCGGCAGTTTTTCCCTCAC
>CAYHSB010000060.1:0-7015 GCA_964359185.1 uncultured Chitinophagales bacterium | reverse complement strand
TCACCTGGAACCCCTTGAGTTGTATGCGCTCCGCCCTCGGCAGTTTTTCCCTCACATCTGCATACACCTGCTTTCGCTCTTGAACCATATCTACAATCTCTATCGTCGGCATCCTTGCGTTGTCAACCCGCTCGGGGAGTTCAAGCAATATGTGTTTTCCTGACCGGGCGTTATAGTAGGACTCGACTGACGGCGTGGCTGAGCCGAGAAGGACCACGGCGTTGTTGTAGGTCGCTCTGACAATTGCGACGTCACGCGCATTATAGCGCGGGGTGGCGTCAAACTGCTTGTAAGTAGCCTCCTGCTCCTCATCGACGACGATAAGCCCGAGGTCCTTCAGTGGAGCAAAAACAGCAGAACGTGGACCAATAACGATCTTGTACGTGCCCACCCTGGCGAGCCGCCACGCATCGTATCGTTCAGCAGGGGACATGCGGCTGTGGAAGACTGCGACCTTGTCTCCAAAGCGATTTCTAAAACGATACACCATCTGAGGTGTGAGAGAAATCTCAGGAACAAGCACGATCGCAGTCCGCTCACGCTTGAGCACCTGGTCGATCGCCTCGATGTACACCTGGGTCTTTCCGCTACCCGTCACCCCATGAAGCAAGAAGGTCTGATACTCTCGTGCTGAAATTGGCTTTAGGATTTCCTGCAGAGCCTGGAGTTGGTGCTGATTCAGAGAGAATTTCTGCTGCGGCTCTGTGTATTTAAACTCCACTCTCCGCGGAACTTCTCTCAACTCGATCTCTATGAGGCCTTTTGCCCTCAGAGAGTCGAGCGAGCTCAGCGAGGCATGCGTCTCTCTTAAGAGACGCGTAACGGAGATGGACTTTTGATTTTCTCTCGAGTGAGCAAGAAGATGTTCAAGAATTTCACGCTGCTTCTTTCCCGAAATTTCGTGCAGCAGTTTTTCTCCATTGCCAACTTTCTCGGGGCGGAGCGTCTGACTCAATTGGACGAACTTCTCAATCCGAGGTGTACCTTTTCCGATCGGAAGTTCCTCTTCAATGGCAACATAGCCGTCAGCTGCCATCCTGTTCAGGAGGGCATGAATACTTTTCGTCCTTAGTTTTTTTTGGAGGTGGTGTATGCTCATTGCGCCACTCTTCGAGAGGGCATCAAGGACCTGCTGCTGTTTTGGACTTCTCTTATCCGTCTTGTGAAGTCGGTCAGAGCGGAGGAGTCTCACCACTCGTTTGCTTTCTGCAGCAAAACCTCTCGGAGCCGCCGCCTTGAGAACCTCTCCCCATGAAGCGAAGTAGTATTCCCCCATCCATTTCGTGAGCTTGAGCATCTCGTTGGAGAACGTTGGTTGCGCATCAAGGATGTCACGAATTGGTTTGAGGCCGGGCACACTCGTTTCGTGAACCAGCTTCACGATGATACCTGTGCTGTATTTCCTCCCGAAGGGAACAAGCGCACGGCAACCCAGCTTCGCACTCTCATGAAGTTCCGGCGGCACAATATACGTGAAGGTCTTCTCCAGCGGAACCGGAAGAGCAATGTCAGCAAACAGGGGTTTCATCAATCAAAATGTAACAAATGCAAAACAAAAAGCCAATGCCGTGATCGACATTGGCTCTCTTCGCAGCGTGTGTTCCATCTACTTTCTTAGTTCTGACTCCAAAATCCGATATACCTCGATGAGCGCTAACTTCCTTTCGATGGCGATACGCCTACACTCTTCAAACTCGGGGACGAGTCGCTCTACCCCATTGAGGACTACCGCTTTCACTGTGATTTTTCCGAAGGATGTCTCCACTTCTTTTTGGATTCGGGGCAGCTTCTTCCGCTCAGTATGCTGAATTCGAACGCCGAGCGTCGTTGTCTCAGTGAACACAACTTTGAGAATTGGATCTAGTTTCCCTCTATTGACCAAGACGGACAGCAAAATACCCGGCCGACCTTTCTTCATGATGATCGGAATGAGATATGCATCGTGTGCACCCGCCGCCATGAGCTGCTCCACGACAAAAGGGTAGAGCTCAGGGTTTAGATCATCGATGTTTGTCTCGACCGTCACAAGTTCATCTTCATCGTATTCAGGTTCCAGCTCACCAATTATCACGCGCAAGACGTTTGGAATTTTCTCCAGCTCTCCCTTTCCTGCTCCATAACCGATCCCCTGGACACGGATTATCTCCAGGCTCAACACCCCGCTCGAGAGCGCTTTGATGATTGCGGCACCTGTGGGCGTGGTGAGTTCAAAGTTGATGTCCGTCAAAACAGCTGGATAGTCCTTGAGGATCTCTAGCGTGGCCGGGGTCGGGATAGGCAGCTGCCCATGCTCTGTCGCAGAGAAGCCACCACTTCCCAGTTTCACTGGTGATGAATACACCCGTTCAATCCCGAATTTCTCCAGACAGATTGCCGCACCGATGATGTCGACGATGGAATCAAGAGCTCCAACTTCGTGAAAGTGGATTTTCTCGATTGTCGTGTTGTGGACTTTTGCTTCTGCCACTGCAATCTGATGAAAGATTTTCTTTGACCGATCTTTCACACTCGCGCTCAACTCGCTTCTATCAATGATCTCGATGATGTCCTTGAGATGGCGGTGATATTTGGGGTGGACAGAGATCACAACGTCCAATTTCACAGCCACAATACCGCTTCTTTCGACGTGCGAGGTCTGTAACTCGAACCCAGCAAGCGAAAGCTTCTTGAGCTCCTGTCCGAGCTCATCAAGCGACAATCCGGCACTCACGAACGCACCGAGCACCATGTCGCCGCTAATGCCAGCGATCGTATCGAAATAGACGATCTTCATGCTAAATAGGGCTCGATGTGTTTGATGAACCGTTCAGTTGCACCGATGTTCTTCGCAACGAATTCAGAGGAACGTTTCCCTGCCTCGGAGCGAGCATTTTCATCGTCGAGAAAAATTCTCAGCCATCTGAAGAGATCTTTTTCGTCCTTCACAACGAACCCAGCGCCAACACGGACGAGCGCCACAGCCTCCTGAGAATTCTCATGGTTCGGCCCGTAGAGGACAGGTACCCCGTAGACCGCAGGCTCAAGAACGTTGTGCACACCGCCGTTCCCTGGTCTTCCGAGGAAACCGCCGCCCACGTACGCTACCGACGCATAGGCATAGAGTGAAAGGAGAATTCCTACGCTATCCACAATGATGACGCGTTCGCCCTGATAGTCGTTCAAGGCGGAAAAGCGGATGTAAAGCTCGCGTTCCTTCAGACAGAGCCGATCAAGCTCGTTCTCAATTCGCTCAAGGTTTTCCTCATTCGGCTCATGCGGCACAATCACAAGGAGAAGCTCCGGCTGCAGCGAGAGCATTCTGGAGACAACAGGTAGAATAATCCGCTCATCTCCCTCCCAACTACTGCCCACCACAAGAATTTTCTTTCCAAGAGCAATCGATTCAGGAAGGAGATGTCTGGCCCGAGCTTCCTGACTTCGCATCCAAACCTGATCGTACCGTGTGTCTCCAATGACGTCAACGCGCGGATGCGAGAGATGAAACCGAAGGTACTCCCACCCATCCGAATCAGAAACAGCGAGGATGGAATCGAGGGAATTATAGATGTGCCGGTGGAAACTCTTCAGAAGTGGATAACGACGTGAGCTTCTTTCACGCATCGTGGCGTTCGCGATGAACCTCGGGATGCCACGGTGCTCGAGCGCCCAGAGATGGTTCGGCCAAACGTCATAGCGAACGAAAACTGCAGCACTTGGCTTCACGATTTCAACAAAGCGCCGCGCGTTTCTAAATGAATCGAAGGGGAGGTACGTGATGATATCTGCAAGCTTGTAGTTTCTCGAGTGCTCATAACCAGAGGGAGAGAAAAAACTCACGACGATATCGACGTGTGGATACCGCCGACGGAGCGCGCTGATGATCGGCTTCGCTTGCTCAAACTCACCAAGCGATGAAGAGTGAAACCAGACCCGCCGACTGCCCGTCAATGCCCCGACCTGCGACTCAAGGCTTTCGAACAGTCTTCTCCGTCCTCGGAGCCCTACACGCACTTTGTGATTGAAGACCGCCGCAGTGTGAAAAAGAATCCAAAGCACCGGAACGGCGATAATATTATAGAACAAAAACCAAACGCTATGCATAGATCTGGGGTTCCACAGCGGGAAGTCAATAAACGTTCTGCGATGAACGGAGAAACTCAATGACGGATTGGAAAAAGGTCCCTGGATCTTCGATGTACGGCTGATGTCCTTTCCTCGTAATGACGAAGCTCGACTGAGGCATGAGCTGGTGAAGTTCTTTCGCATACTTCAATGGGATGATATCTCTCTCACCATGGATGACAAGCACGGGCATTTTCAAGCGCTTGAGTTGACTCCGAAAATCGTATCCTTTGAGACTCTCCCAGGTAAGATGATTTACACGCGGGCAGGGATCTATTGTGTAGACCGTTTTCGCCGCATCGGTCGTATCCTCAAAGATTTGCCAACTCTTAATTTCGCGATACCGTCGGAAATATGCCTCTGGATCTCGGTCGAGAAGGCCAGATTCGTCAAGTTCCTCCAGTTTCTCTCGCACACCGTGGTGTCGTTCGTGTTCGTATTCAATCAATGTCATCTCTCTCTTCCACTTCCCTTCGTGTGCCGGCATAGAATTACTAATGACCAGACGCTTCACTCTTTCGGGGTATCTGATTGCGTAGAGCATCACCAATCCTCCACCCCACGAATGGCCGAAGAGGTTCAGTTTCTCCAAACCAAAAGCTTTTCGAATCCCCTCCAGATCCTCCACATGATCTTCCCAACTCACGGTCTGTGATTGCTTCAGGGAAGATGATTTTCCACATCCTCGCTGGTCGTAGTAAATGAGTTTGAACCAATTCGCGAGCGTGTCACAATATGGAAGCAGGTGTAGCATGTTTGAGCCGGGCCCGCCATGTACCATCACGAGTGGCTCACCCTCACCGATGATGCGATAGAAGAGCTTCACACCATGAACTTGCTTGAAGCCCTCTTCCAAGATCGGAGGTCGGAAAAAGAGAGAAAGAAAGAGTGCAAGGAGGAACATCAAGAAGAATCAGAGAAGTTTGATAGTATCCCCGACTTTGATCACTCCACCACGAAGAGCCTTCGCGAGTATGCCGCGTCGTCCGGCAAGTTCAGATTGAAGGCCGCTGCGAATCTCGTCCATCCGACCACATGGAGTGCATGCCTTTGTTATTTCGAGCAGGGCTGACTCACCAACCTGTATTCTCTGCCCGCGCTCGAGACCCATGAGCTTGAGACCGAGTGTAGTGACGTTCTCCTTCACCTGACCAGCACTGAGCTTGAGGGCTTCAAGCGTTTCTTCTTCGATGAGAAGAATCTGGCGGGTGCTCTCTGCAATCGCGTGTCGATCGCCGCGGATCCCTAAACCCTCGACCAATTCCGCGCTCTCAACAGGCATCATCGGTTTGCGGTGAGCTACACAAAGTTGAATGGAGACGATTTTGCCTTCTTGGTTCAGCATTCGACTCTCGAAGAGTCTGTTGGTTTATTATGTGGAGATGCTTGCCTGTCAACCACTTCTAAAACTTGAAGATGCGTATGGTTTCATGCTGCAACTGTGAGGAACGACTTCACTCCAGTCAGAACCTCCTCAATAGTTATTTCCTTCATGCAACGAAAATGCCCCTCAGGGCAAGCGTTGCCGCCAATGTGCGTACACGGTCTGCAGTACAGGCCCAGGCGTTCAACCACCTTGCTCTCTGTGCGGAATGGAAAAAAGCCAAACTCTTTCACAGTCGGGCCGAAAATTGCAACGACTTTCCGTTTTCGTGCCGCTGCGAGATGAAGCAACCCTGTGTCGTTCGTCACGATGACATCGCACGCGTCCATTGCCGCTGCGGTTTCCAAAAGGGAGAACGCTCCTCCAAAGTTAGCAACACTACTTCGCTTTCCGGTCTCTTTGACCACTTGCTGCTCGATTGCGGCGCATCGCTCCAGATCGTCCTCCCCACCAAAGAGAAGCACCTTCGCCCCGTGTTCAATGATGAGCAATACCGCAAGCTTCGCGAAGCGTTCCGCAGGCCATCTTTTCGTAGTGTGCTTCGCCCCTGGACATAGCCCGACAACAGTCTCCTCCCTCTCGAGCTCAACACTTAGGAGTTTGTCACGTACGCGTCCGGACACTTCTTCCGGAATAAACACTTCGAGTCCCATCCCATCGTTTTCAATGCCGAATGCACGGAGCGTCTCAAGATATCTAAGCGCGACAGGTGTCGCAGAACGGTACACGTTCCACTTAAAGTTCACAAGAAGGAAACGAGAAAGTTTTCGTTTGTTTACGGTAGCGACCTTTCCGGAACTACCTTTTCGGAGAAAGTTGCTTCGAAGGTTCCCCTGAATATCGATGATGGTATCGTACCCTTCCCTGTGAATCCTCTCTTTCAAGCCTCTAAGGCTCGTAAATCCTCCGCTAGTATCGAGCTCGATGACGTTCTGAAGATGTGGGTTGTACCGAACGAGCTCTGTGTATTCAGTCTTGACGAGGAAATCAATCTGCGCATCGGGAAATTTCTTCCGGAGTAGACGAAGCAAAAGAGATGTGAGGATGATGTCGCCAATGGAACTCAATCGGATAATAAGTGTTTTGTTTATTGTGTGTCCCATAGCAACGGCCTAACTTACCATTTTTTGCTAATACTTGCAAGTTGATGTTTCCCCAACGCTTGGAGTAAGTTGATTTGCTTTTTACTCATTCGAGGTTTATATTCACACTATAATTTTTCCAACCTGATGTGAAAGTGACGACCCATGGAACGAGCAAGAACGATCGCTGAGCTTCGGCGCAGTGGCTATAGAGTCATACCCGTCAAAGAAGAGATCCGCAACAATCTCATTCGAAAACTGAATGAGAAGGAGGAGCTTTTCCCTACAATCATCGGCTATGAGAAAACCGTTACGCCCGCTATCATCAATGCGCTCCTTGCCAAGCATGATATGATCCTCCTCGGCCTCCGCGGCCAAGCGAAGACGCGGATCGCACGCAGCCTCGTCAATTTCTTCGACGAGTATCTCCCGGTCGTCAAAGGATGTG
>CAYHSB010000059.1:0-9437 GCA_964359185.1 uncultured Chitinophagales bacterium | reverse complement strand
GGGATAACCGCAGGATTCTTTCTCGAAGCCCTTCTGACATTCTTTCTCGTCTTCGCGGTGTATGGAACATTGATGGACGAGCGTGGCCCGAAGGTTGGCGGGCTGTTCATCGGTCTCGTGATCACAATGGATATTCTTGTCGGTGGTCCACTCACGGGCGCATCGATGAATCCTGCGCGGACGTTCGGCCCTGCACTCGTCTCGGGATTCTGGGAAAATCATCTTGTGTACTGGGTCGGACCTGCACTCGGTGGATTTGTGGCGGCGCTGGTCTATCAGTATGTCCTTGGTGGTTTTTGGCGTAAGAAGTAAAGGGACTACACCGCAGGCTCTCGAAACCTTCAAAGAGTGGATGATGTTAGATTCACTGGATTGAGACACTCAAGTAAGGGTCTGTTGAAGGAACATGGTTTACGTGACGCGAAAATCAGAATTCAGTGCTGCGCATCGCCTGTTTAACCCAAAGTTTACACCTGAACAGAACGAAGCGGTCTTCGACAAGTGCAACAATCCAAGCGGACACGGTCATAACTATGCTGTCGAGGTGACTGTCGCTGGAGAACCGAATGATGGCAGCGGTTACGTGATCGACCTCAAGAAGCTCAACCGTTTGATCGACGAAGAAATCATCGAGAAGGTTGACCACAAGCATCTCAACTACGACGTCGATTTTTTGAAGGGCATAATCCCCACGGCAGAGAACCTTGCAATTTCCTTCTGGAATATCCTGTGTCCGAAGATCAATGAAGGAAGACTGTACTCCATCCGCGTCTATGAATCAGATAAGAACTACGTAGAATATCGAGGAGAATAGAGAGTGCGTATCGAAGACATCATCAAAGAGGACCTTGCGCTCGAAGATCTGATCCGGGACATCCTGAAGGAGATCGGAGAAGACCCCAGCCGTGAGGGTTTGTTGAAGACACCTCGCCGCGTCGCGAAGGCCTATGAGTATCTTACGAGCGGCTATCGACAGGACATCAAGGAAGTTCTCAATGGAGCTGTGTACGAAGAGAAATACAACGAGATGGTGATCGTGAAGGACATTGACTTCTTCAGCCTCTGTGAACACCACTTACTGCCCTTCTACGGCAAATGTCACGTTGCGTACATTCCTAACGGCAAAATCTTGGGACTCAGCAAAGTCCCGCGTATCGTGGAAGTGTTCAGTCGCAGGCTCCAGGTGCAGGAACGGTTGACGCAACAGATCGCGGATACACTGTACGAATTCCTGAACCCTAATGGTGTTGCGGTCGTGACCGAGGCGAGACATCTTTGCATGATGATGCGAGGCGTCGAAAAGCAAAACTCTGTCGCGATGACGAGCGCGATGTTGGGGGTGTTTCGAGACGATGAAAAGACACGGGGCGAATTCCTGAGACTTATATCGAGCAAGCTATCGTAAGATTGAGAAATACGACCATTAATGCCCTTGGGAATCGCCTGGTCGTGTGGGTAACAGGAGCGAGCAGAGGGATAGGTTCTGAGATTGCAAAAGCATTCGCAGCTATTAGGGCGGAAGTCGTCGCCACATCGAGAAGCCCAGAGAAACTTGCAGCGCTGGTTCGCCAGATCGGGAAAACCGGTGGAGCAGCAACAGCCTATCTCTGTGACGTTTCCTCAGAAAGGAGCGTTGCTTCGACTGCAAAGAAGATACTTTCCCGGTTCGACCATGTCGATGTACTTGTGAACAATGCTGGTGTCACTTACTTCAAGTATTTGCGCGACACATCTCCTGAAGAGTTCGATGAAATCATCGGAGCAAATCTTCGGGGGACATTCCTCTGCACAAAGGCGGTCCTCGAGTCAATGATTCGACGCCGCTCTGGTCACATCTTCAATATCATCTCTGTCACGGCGCAAAAGACCTACACGAACTCAGGAGCGTATAGTGCTTCGAAGGCTGGCGCAATAGCACTTACGAACGTCCTCCGCGAGGAAGTCCGAGCGTACAACATCAAAGTGACAGCCGTTCTTCCCGGTGCAACAGATACAAGAATGTGGGCAACATCGACCCGCCGCAAGTTCCAGCATCAAATGATGCAGCCTCAGGACGTAGCAAGAATTGTGGTTGCACTCTATCAAGCCCCGCAGAGGGCACACGTAGAGGAAATTGTCTTTCGGCCCCAGCTCGGAGATTTGCCGTAGAGAATTGTGGATTGAGAGATGACTATTGATTTGAGAGATAAAGTCGTCATCATCACTGGTGCTGGAAGGGGAATAGGCAGAGCGATCGCCCTTGGCTTCGCGAAGGAACATGCACGCTTGGTCCTCGCTTCACGGTCAAGGAGCGAGCTCGAGAGACTTCGTGACGAAGTCAAGCAGGGAGGGGTTGAAGCAATTGCCATTCCCACGGATGTTACTGCTGAAGATCAAGTGAAGAACTTGATTGAGAGTGCTCATCGGTCTTATGGGCGGATCGACGTCTTAGTGAACAATGCAGGAATTGGAATCTATTCTAAAGTTGTTGAAATGAAGACTGAGGATTTCCGGGGAATGTTTGATCTCAACGTCACCGGTGTCTTCTTTTGCACACGAGCTGTGCTACCGTTTATGATGAAACAGAATGATGGTGTGATTGTCAACATCGCTTCACTAGCTGGAAGGAATGCCTTTATTGGTGGTGCAGGATACTGTGCGACGAAATGGGCGTTAATTGGCTTTGCTCGCTCTCTGATGCTGGAAGTGCGTGAGCACAACATTCGCGTCATCACGATCTGCCCTGGATCTGTTGATACCTCATTCTCGCACAGCACCAAAGGTAAGGCGAATATCCTGCTCGCAGAGGACATTGCCGAGACCGTTCTCGCAGCGTTGAGAATGCCATCCCGTGCGATGGTAAGTGAGATTGATATACGCCCTACAAATCCCAAGCAATGAAAGAGGAGATGGGTCTCCTTGATCTGACAATCATTGGTGGCGGGCCCACTGGGCTCTTCGCAGCCTACTATTCCGGTCTCCGACAGATGAGGACGAAAATCATCGACGCCCTTCCAGATCTGGGAGGTCAACTCACTGCGCTTTATCCCGAGAAGTACGTCTACGATGTTGCCGGTTTCCCAAGAATACTCGCGAAAGACCTCGCGAAAGAGTTAATTGAGCAAGCACAACAGTACAACCCTGCGATCTGCCTTGGTGAACAAATAGTCAGGATGAAGTTTCTTCAAGAAAGAACAGAGCGGATGATAGGGTTAACGACTGCTGAGGGCAAAGAGCACTTCACGAAGGCACTGCTTCTGACAGTAGGCATTGGCGCTTTTGCACCACGGAAATTGAATCTGCCGGACACCCAAAGGTTTGAAGGGAATGGACTGGAATACTTCGTAAAGGACAAATCGAAATTCAAGGACCGGGATCTCCTCATCGTGGGTGGAGGGGATAGTGCATTGGACTGGGCACTCAATCTCGACGGCCATGCTCGGAAAATCACGTTGATTCACCGCCGCGACCAATTCCGCGCTCACGAAGACAGTGTGAAGAAATTGTTTGAGTCCTCCGTACAAGTCAAACTCTACTACGAGCTAAAAGCGATCCACGGCAACGAGCATGTCGAGGAAGCCGTCATATTCCAGAATCGGACTAAAGAAGAGGAGAGGTTGAAAGTTGATTACGTGCTTCTCAACCTCGGATTTGTGGCAACTCTCGGGGCTATCACTCAGTGGGGATTGGAAATCGAAAAGAATGATGTGAGAGTGAATAGCAGGATGGAAACAAACATTCCTGGGATCTATGCGGCTGGCGACATCGTGACCTATCCAGGCAAACTCAAACTCATCGCCACAGGGTTCGGCGAAGCAGCAATTGCCGTCAATGCTGCGAAAGCGTTCGTCGACCCCAAGGCGAAGTTTTTCCCGGGACACAGTAGCGATATGGAGCCGCCCCCGAGTTCGAAGCGCTGATTCCTCACCTCCATTCTTCCCAAGCTTCAATGCCTTCAAAGTTGGTCCTTCTCGTTGCCTACAAGTTGTCACCGTCAAACCTCCAGCGAATCAAGGATCTCTCCTCCGACATAGAGGTCCTCTATGCAGAGGAACCATCTCAGATCCAAGAGCTTCTCCCAAAAGCCGATGTACTTTTCGGACCTCTCAACCGCGAGCTCTTCCAGCTCACCAAGAATCTCAGGTGGGTACATCTGGCTTACGCCGGTGTGGATAGAATTCTCTTCCCCGAGTTCGTGATCAGCGACATCACTTTGACGAGCAGCAAGGGCCTCCACAAGCATCAGATCACGGAGCTGCTCTTCGGGATGATGCTCACATTCACTCGCAGGTTGACCACGCTCAGGAAACTTCAGGATGGAAAAAAATGGGACATTTCACCTTATAGAGAGATGGAACTCTTGGATGAGAGGACAATCGGTATTCTTGGATTGGGAACGATAGGTTCGGAAATCGCAAAGGTCGCCAAAGCCTTTGGTATGAGAGTAATCGGATTGAGAAAAAAACCTTTAGTACCCCCGGAACACGTCGATCTGCTCCTTGGACCGGACAACCTATCGCAACTCTTGAGAGAGTCCGACCATATCGTGGTTGCCCTCCCACTGACGGCTGAGACACGGCATCTTATCACAAAAAAAGAGTTCGATCTGATGGAGCGGCAGCCATACTTCTATAATCTGTCCCGAGGAGCTATCATCAACGAAATCGATCTCATTGAAGCTCTCGGACAGAAAAAAATTAGGGGAGCGGGGCTAGATGTTTTCGAAGAGGAACCACTTGACACGACAAGTGCGCTCTGGGCGATGGAGAATGTCATCATCACGCCGCACATTGGGGGATTCGTTCCGCATTACATGCGAGTTGCAGTCGGGATGTTCCTGGAGAACCTCAAGCGATACCTGAGAGGAGAGGAGTTGTTCAACGTGGTGGATAAACGAAGAGGATATTAAAAGGCCTCCGAACCCCGAGTCGGAGGGGCCGGAGGCGTTATCACCACTAACGAGATGTTTACTTTTTCTCAGGCATAGGATGTTTCATCATCTCTTCGTGCATCGGACTTGGCCCCTTCGGTCCCCGCATCATGGGCCCCTCTTCGCAACGGCATTGGCCCCCTCTAAACCTTTTCGCCATCCTAGCCTTTATGTGGTCGCGCAAGGGATGCTTCAACATTTCCTTCCACACCTGTTGCTGATCTGCTGTTAGGATTTTGTTGACCTCGAACCACTGGTTCAATCGCATCGTCGCTGCCTGAACGCCAATCTGCGCGCCCTCATTCATCTTCTTTTCGATTGCGGCCTTGTCTGGGTTTTCAGCGCTCAGGAGCTGGCGCAACTCGAGCATTGCCGTCTGCCTTCTTGCTCGCACGCCCACCATCTGCTTCTGCATATCAAACCACATCTGCTCAACCTGCTTCTTCTGTTGATCGTTGAGCTTCAGGCGTCCGAGCATGGGTTTTTGGTCAAACAACCCTGTGGGGTCATCCTCATCTTCAGGAGCCTGAGCAAATACCAGTTGTGCGCTCACGAGCAAGATGCTGGCGAGCATGAATGCCAGAAGACGTTTCATTGATACCTCCTTGTAGGTTATGTATTGGATTCGTGTTCCTTCGTTCACATCATTTGACGATCAAGATTCAGAAAAGTTTAATCGGCTATTATTCCTTGATAAATGTTATTCATTTCGGTATATTGTGTTGTAGTCGGTGAAAGAGAGAAGTGAAAAATCAGGGTACCCATGGATAGTTACAATATGTGCCAAAGTCTTCTCGCGCGGCGAAGGCTTCTGGTCTTCGTTCTAGCTCTCGTTGTCCTAAGCGGATGTGCAGCGACAGACTTTTTCTACCAGCGGTACGAGAACTCTGTTGCTTACTTCAACACCTACTACAACGCGTCACGGGTATACGATGAGGCTCTCCTCGAGATCGAGACTACAGAGAAAAGTCAAAGAAGCAAAGGGCTCCCGCCTCAAAAAGAGATCTCGCAAAATGCTCGGCAGAAACTTACAACAGTGATTGAGAAGTGCTCCAAGCTCCTCCAGTACCATCCAAATAGCAAGTGGGTAGACGATGCACTGATGCTGATTGGCAAGTCATACTATTACCAGGGGGAGTACCCAAAGGCTGAACGAAAATTTGCCGAGCTCATAGCTCAATTTCCAAACAGCAAGCGTTTCCTCGAAGCGCGGCTCTGGCTTGGGAAGAGTTTTAAGCGGAACAATGAATTCGACCAGGCTATCCGCGAGCTGAACGGCGTCGCTGAGGCTTCTGTTGCCGAAGGGGAGAAAGCAATCGCAGCTGAGGCGTTTCTCACTCTGGGCGAAATCCATGCGGAGCGAAAGTCACAGGATGATGCCCTGAAAGCGTATCAAGACCTTATCAACCGTTCTGACTCTGATGAAGGGAAAGCAGAGGCCCAATTCCGCATAGCTGAACTCTACGAGGTCGCAAATGACTATGCAAAGGCCGCTACTGCTTTTCGGAGAGTGCTGGATTTCAAACCGGACTACTCTCTAGCGTATTCAGGCTGGTTTCGCCATGCCGTCAATCTGAAGAAAATCAGGCGCTATGATGAAGCGCTGCGTGTTCTCAGCAGCCTCCTTGACGACCGCTCCAACGCGGACTTCTATCCGCAGATCAGGCTTGAGATTGCGAACGTACTAAATGACATGGGAGAACTAGAACGTGCCATAGATACCTACGAGGTCATTGATACAACATACGCAAGGACGGACGTAGCGGCGAAAGGGTTCTATCAACTTGGTCTGATTTATGAAAAGAAACTACACCATTACGCCGTCGCTGACACAAATTATCTAAGGGCCCGAACTGAATTCCCGTCGTCTGAGGTTACGCCACTCGCGAACCGGCGTGTTGAGAATTTGCGAAGATACTTCACGTCCCGGAAGGGAATAGTCACCTACGATAGTTTGCTCGTAACGGAACACGAGAAGCTTCAGGGAGGCAACGACACGGTAAAGACTCAACCACCAGACTCTCTCATTGCTGATTCTCTCTCCGTCAAAACAGTCCATCCTTGGACACTTCACCCCGAGCTTTGGGACAGTACAGCAGTCTCCCCAGCTATCCGCGATCTGAAGGTTCAGCTTTCGAAGCAGACATATGAACTGGCTCTGCTCTTCTTTCTTGATCTTGAGGAACCTGATTCGGCACTCGTCTGGTGCAGCAGGGCAGTTCGCCTCTCACCCGATTCTGAACTTGCCTCTCGAGCACTCTACACTCTTGCGGAGATTCATAGGAGTCGCACCCCGGATAATCAGTCAGTTGTTGATTCTCTGCACAGAAGAATCATCTCAAATTATCCTAATACCAGACACGGCATCGAGGTGAAGCGATTGCTCGGTCTTCAGGTCAAGACGGAGGTGTCTGACCCTGCTGAGGTTGTCTATCGACAAGCTGAAAAGCTTCTTCAGGATAAACGAGCTGCCGAGGCCATTGCCCTGCTCCACAAGCTTGTGAAGGATCACCCGACTTCTCCCTGGTCGCCCAAGGCACTGTACGCTATTGGGTGGATTTACGAAAACGTCAAAGGGCATCCGGACAGTGCTGCGGCAAACTACAGAACTCTTACGAGGCTTTTTCCCCGTTCAAGCTATGCCTCCACTGTGATCCCGAAGTTAACGGAAGCAGATCTTAATAAAGCAGAGCAGAGGGCAAGAAGCGATTCGACTGAGGGAAGCCAAGGACAGCTACCCAAAGACAACGCTAACGAAGGCCAGACGAAGATTACTGCCCCAGTGGACAGTTCGTCTCAACATGGAATACTGGGAGGCGATAGAGCCAAACGGAGGAAGGAACTCATAGATGAGGAGATGCTCGGGTCCGGAAAATCGAAAGTGGATACTACTAAATCTAGAAAGGAATAATGGTCCAAGAGTTCTCCCAAGTCACGAAAGTTTTGGAGGTTGCCCGAAATACCTTCCTGCTTGAGTTCGTCAGCCCAGAGATTGCCCGCTCAGCCGCGCCTGGCCAGTTTGTCAACATCAAGATAGATGGTTCTTTTTCCCCTTTGTTGAGGAGGCCAATGAGCATTTCTGACGTTGAGGATAACACGGTCAAAATCCTCTTCAACATTGTCGGCAGGGGAACAGCAATACTCGCTCGGACAAATCCCGGAGAGACAATCGACGTGATAGGTCCGCTTGGTCACGGTTTCAGCCTCACGGAAGATATTGACCTCGCGATCTTGGTTGGGGGAGGGCTCGGAGCCGCACCGTTTCCGTTTCTCACGCGCGAGCTCTCCCGGAGAAACGCAACCACACTGAGCTTCGTCGGGACCAGGACAGCGAGCCAGCTTGCGCTCGGCGGGCTTCAGAACGTAGCGGTTGCAACCGATGATGGCAGCAAAGGGTATCGAGGGACAGTCGTGGATCTCCTCCGCGCTCGACTCGGAGAAATGAGGGCCAGAAATGCCAGGATCTTTACCTGCGGTCCGACCCCGATGCTCAGAGCATTGCAACATCTCGTACGCGAAATTCAGATTCCTTGCGAGGCTTCCCTCGAGACCCCAATGGCTTGCGGTATTGGACTCTGTCAGGGCTGTCCAGTTGAGGTGACAGACAGCAGCCGCAGGTATAAACTATCGTGCAAGGACGGTCCTGTTTTCGACATCACAAGAATCGTGATCTAGCCAGATGGTTGAGACCTCTGTCAACATCGCCGGTTTGCATCTGAGGAATCGGGTACTGGTAGCGTCTGGAACGTTTGGGTATGGAGATGAGTGTCTTGACCTCGTCGACCCGACTCAGCTTGGTGGAGTCATCACGAAGTCACTCTCATTGAAGCCGAGGGAAGGCAACCCACCACCGAGGATCGCTGAAACTGCTAGCGGCATGCTGAACTCCATTGGGTTAGCGAACATTGGTGTCGAGAGATTTGTTGCCGATAAACTCCCGTTTCTCCGCACGCTCGATACAGCAGTCATTGCCAATATCGCAGCGAGCACGATTGAAGAGTACTGTCAAGTCCTCCAACGGCTCGACACAGAGGAGGGGGTTGACGGATACGAGATTAATATCTCTTGTCCGAATGTGAAGGAGGGAGGATTGAGTTTCGGTACCAGCTGCGACGCAACCAAAGAGATAACGTCTCGACTTCGCGCACTCACAAAGAGACCGCTGATCATAAAGCTGACGCCGAACGTGACGCATATTTCTGAGTTCGCTCGAGTCGCGGAGGATGCTGGCGCCGATGCCCTTACTGTCATTAATACGCTCATAGGCATGGGCGTTGACATTAAGACAAGAAAACCGAAGCTCTCTACGGTGACAGGCGGCTTGTCGGGTCCAGCAATTAAACCGGTTGCACTGGCCAAGGTGTACGAAGTCGTGCAAGTGGTCAAGATCCCCGTCCTCGGTGTTGGAGGGATTATGACCGCGGAGGACGCGATTGAGTTTCTCCTCGTTGGCGCCTCTGCTATTGAAGTTGGAACGGCAAACTACATTGACCCTGCTGCAGGAGTTAAGATCGCAAAAGGCATAGAG
>CAYHSB010000058.1:6478-9512 GCA_964359185.1 uncultured Chitinophagales bacterium | reverse complement strand
CACAAGAGGGAGTTATCACAATGAACAGATTCTTTTCATTCTCGCTCATCCTCATTCTGAGCCTGGCGGTTACGATATCCGTTTCCGCTCAGGCAAAGAAGGCGATGAAAGAAGTCACCGTAACCGGTGAAGTCATTGACACAAAGTGCTATCTCACCGGTATGATGGGTGGCAGTGGAGAAGAACACAAACAGTGCGCCATTGACTGCATCAAGGGTGGCTTACCTGTTGGTGTTCTCGAGAAGAAAACCAACAAGGTCTATGTCGTGGTACCCAAGGCAGGGACCAAAGGCGCCAACGAAGAACTGGTCCAGTACGCTGCTCAGAGTGTGAAGCTCACTGGCACAGTCGCTGAAAAAGGCGGGCAGAAGCTGCTTGTATACTCAAGTGTGGAGCTGGCAAAGTAAACTGGGTCTACGGGGAGAGGGGGATCGTAGAAAGTCCCCCTCTCAAAATATCCATATCTGTTCCAGCTTGATTTTTGCGAGACACTTTTCCATATTCTCTCATAAAAGGAATGAAAGTCGAGCACCATTTGTTTAAACTTGCACGACGGGGAATTCACCCTTTATGTTAATGAAAGCCAAAGAATCATGGAAGTGAATCTGATTACTGCCCTGATCGCTGGAGTCCTCTCGTTTGCTTCACCCTGTATATTGCCCATCGTACCCGGGTATCTCTCCTTCATCACTGGCATGGGTCTTGACCAGCTCACGCAAAAAGAGAGCCGCAGCAGGGTACTTCAGACGGCGTTCCTCAACAGCATAACCTTTGTCATCGGATTCTCACTTATTTTTGTTTTGTTAGGAGCTTCCGCAACAGCACTCGGAAAGTTCTTGCATGAATATATGGGGATCTTCTCAAAGATCGCGGGAGTTGTTCTGATCCTCTTCGGCCTGCATATGATCGGTGTCATCAAGATCCCGTTCCTCCTCTATGAGAAGAGAATTCACCAGGAAGGCAAGACCGGAGGCCTTGTTAGGTCATTCACAGCGGGACTTCTCTTCGCGTTTGGATGGACACCATGTATCGGCCCCATCCTCGCCGGCATCCTCACGATTGCAGCCGCTGCTGAAACGGCACAGCAGGGGATGGCCCTCCTCGCTGTCTACTCCTTGGGGCTTGGAATTCCTTTTATTCTTTCTGCGGTCTTTCTCAATGCATTCTTCAACGTCTTCTCAAAGGTCAAGGCACACCTTCACAAAGTTGAAATAGCGGGAGGAGTGATATTAGTAGCCCTGGGTGTTCTTGTCTTCACGAACAAGCTTGGCCTGATCTCGCAGGAATTGGCATTCATCAATCTCGAAGGCCTTCTCACGACTGAAACGGCGACGGAGGGGCCTCGTTCGGCACCCCAATCAGTAGTGATCGACACCAGCAAGACCGTCGGGAGTGAGGAGATAAGCTCGTCGAAGTACAACTTTGCGCTGACGACCATCGATGGCAAAAATATTCGACTCTCAGATTTCAAGGGAAAAGTCGTTGCTGTGAACTTCTGGGCGCCATGGTGCGGCCCATGCCGTTTGGAGACTCCGGGCTTTGTTAAAGTCTACAAGAAGTACAGAGAGAGTGGGTTGGTCATTATTGGTGTTGCCGCGCAGACAAATGAGAAGGACGTAAAGAAGTTCATCGCGGATTACGGCGTTCCTTACTTCATCGGCATCAGTGACCAAGCGGCCGAGCAGTACAACGTTATCGGTTTGCCTACCACGTATCTCTTCGACCGTGACGGCAGGTTGGCCACTCACTTCATCGGTTATGCACCTGAGGCAAGGTTTGAAAGCACCTTGAAGACTGTCTTCGAGAAGAATTAAGGGTAGGAAGAGGTTGAGGGTTGGTGGTTTGAAAAGATGTTCTCTGGATAAGGAGAACATTTTTGTTTTAGTTCACTCCAGAAGCTTCTTTCGATTCAACCATCTGCCGCTGCAGCCTGTATTCTTGGACTGCCCTCTGATGGTCTTCATAGTCCTTTGAGAAGACATGACCTCCCAACCCGTTGCTCACGAAGTAAAGGTATTTGTGCTTCGCCGGATAGAGAGCGGCGAGGATAGATTTTTTCCCGGGATTGCTGATTGGCGTGGGTGGAAGACCGCGGTACAGGTAAGTATTGTAAGGAGAATCAATAGTCAGATCGCGATAGAGCACCCGACGTCCCGTCCTGAGGGCGAGATCGTCGAGGAGGAACTGGATTGTGGGGTCAGCCTCTAATTTCATCCCCTTCTTCAACCTGTTGTAAAAAACCCCAGCAATGATGGCTCGTTCCGAATCGATAATGGCCTCCCCCTCTACGATCGAAGCGACTGTGAGAACATCTCTCGTCATCAAAGCGAGCTCCTGTTCTCGATGTTGCAGCGAGTCGGTATAGAATTTATGAAACTGCTTCACGAGGTCGCGGACAATGTCCTGTTCGTCCATTTGCCAGTAGAGCTGGTACGTCTCGGGCATTAGATAACCCTCGAGAGAGGCAACTCCCAAGCCGAGCTCGCGTGCGAATAAGCTATCGTGAACTAGGTGGACGAACAAGGAAGAATCGCTCCCAATGCGGTGATAGAGGATACTTGCGATTTGCCTGCTCGTGTAACCTTCTGGTATCGTGACGGGAATAGCGACGGTCGATTTACCACTGTGGAGACTGGACAGAATCTCATAGTTCGAGATTCCATCAGCGAAGACGTACCGTCCGACCTTCATGTGCGTCGTCCATCCGATGATGCGGCCCGCGAACTGAAAGAGGAGTTTATTCTCAATGACGTCATACGACTGGAGCGTGTCGGAGATTTCTTTGAACGTAGAACCCCTTGAGACATTGATGGTAATCTCACGTCGCTCCGAAAAAGAATTCGGCCTCCAGAAAGCGTGGTAGGCGAGCGACCCGACAAGGAACAAGAAAACAAGGAGAGGCAAGAAACCGATGATACGGTGGCGCTTCACAGTAACTTCTTTCATTTGTTAGCGCGGCGCAGGCGCAACGGCGTACGTCGTGGTGGAGAATTCTGTTTGCCCGAGTGGGTTTTCAATTTTCGATCCTGTATGG
>CAYHSB010000058.1:0-6378 GCA_964359185.1 uncultured Chitinophagales bacterium | reverse complement strand
CACCTCAACCCCGAAGGGCTCGGAAAAATTTTACCCCGGCTCGAACAGCCACTCTTACTGAGGTACAGTTTTCCATCGATTTGATCAGAGCAGAGCCGACAACTGCCCCATCAGCATACTGACACACTTCGAGCACCTGCTCTCGACGAGAGATCCCGAACCCGACGACAAAGGGTTTCTTCGTGTGTTCATTTACCCTCTTGAGAAAAGTCTTTAGCTCTCGCTTTGCTCCAAGGCTTTTTCTCTCGCCTGTCACGCCAGTAACCGAAACACAGTACGAAAAGTCAGTCGAGAGCTTGTCTATTTTCTTAATTCTTTCATCTGCAGTCGTTGGTGCGATCAGAAATGTTATGCCTACGCCCTTCTGCCGTGCAGCTTGCATGAGCTCACCAGCTTCCTCGGGCGGGAGATCGGGTACAATGACACCATCGACTCCAACCGCAGCGGCGTCCCTGAAGAACCGATCAAGCTTGTAACGGAGGAACGAGTTGTAGTATCCCATCAGAATGACTGGAATGTCACTCTTGGATCGGATCGAGTGGACAATGCCCAAGACCTTTTTCAAGGTCACTCCATTCAGAAGGGCAACTCGCGAAGAATGCTGAATTGTCGGTCCATCTGCGATCGGGTCGGAGAAGGGAACACCGAGTTCGATAAGATCTGCACTTGCCTCTTCGAGCGCATGGACGAGAGGAACTGTGGTTCCCCGGACTGGAAACTCAGGCGTGATGTAAGGGATGAGTGCGCTTCTTTGCTGCTGCCGCAGTGATTGAAATGTGTCGCTGATGTGGGTCACTGTCAGGTGATCTGGAGGTTTGCGACAGCCGTGATCTCGTCAGGAACAGAGGGAAATCCCGCACGGAGTTTCAACCATCCAACGTAGGCGATCATCGCACCATTGTCGGTGCAGTATTCCATTTCAGGAAAATGAACTCTGAAGCCTCTCCTCTCTCCTTCCTCTTTCATTCGTCTCCGCAGCTCTGAGTTCGCCGAAACTCCCCCAGCGACCCCGATATCTTTCACCTGGTATTGTTCGGTTGCTCGAATTGTCTTCTCCACGAGGACATCGACCACGGCCGCCTGAAAGCTCGCGCAGAGGTCCGCAAGGAGCGAGCGGCCCAGGTGGGAGTGCTCAACTTCAGTTGAGCGCCCTGCTAAGGCTGATCCGGTGTCACCAAGCAAACCATGATTTCTTAAGTAATACAAAACAGCAGTTTTTAAGCCGCTAAAGCTGAAATCAAAACTCCCCTCCTCAAGGTATGGACGCGGAAACTTCACGTACCTTGGATTTCCATCCTTTGCTAGCTTATCAACCTTCGGTCCCCCAGGGAATCCAAGACCAAGCATTTTTGCAACCTTGTCATATGCTTCTCCTGCAGCATCGTCTCGAGTCTGTCCGAGCATCTGATAATCGAAAGGCTTGCGGACGTAGATAAGTTGTGTATGCCCACCCGAAACAGTAAGGCAGACAAACGGGAACTCGGGTCTATTTTCTTCGGTGGTGAGAAAATTCGAGAACAGATGCGCCTCCATATGATTGACCCCGACGAATGGGATGTCCAGCCCATAGGCAAAGGCCTTCGCAAAATTGAGGCCGACAAGAATAGAGCCAATGAGACCCGGCCCATGGGTGGCGGCAACTCCATTGAGATCCTCTTTTTGTACGCCTGCCTTTTCCATCGCCTCGTTTACGATGGGCACAATGAGCTTCATATGCGCACGAGATGCCAGCTCAGGTACAACGCCCCCGTACTTCTCATGGAAGAGCTGCGACGCGATGACGTTCGACTTCACTTCTCCATCACGAACAATAGCTGCAGAAGTCTCATCGCATGATGTTTCGATTCCGAGGATGGTCATAGGCCTGCCAAAACTGGTGCTCCATAATAACCAAATTGGTGAAAAACTGCAAGCAGTGCCGAACGCTCAAGACATTGTTGTTGCATCTGGGATTTTTTTTAAGTACACTAGATACAAGACAATCCGAAACTCTATTCGTCAGGGGCAGCTAATGTCAAAAGCCTGTGAAATTTGCGGTCGCGGCCCGGTGTATGGAAACAATATCAGTCACGCCCACAACCGCACGCGTCGGCGTTGGGACCTGAATCTTCAGCGCGTCCGTGCCAGCATCCACGGAACGGTCCGAAGAATCAGAGTGTGCACCAGCTGCATTAAGCAAGGCCGAGTACTGAAAGCCGCTTAAACTACCTGAGATTTGTGACTTGAAGGTCGCCCGTCAATCTGGTGGACGACCTTTTTGTTTTTGAGAGGAAATGTTTCTATTCATCCGCCTTGCGAATCAGAAGAAAAGTTGTAAATTGCCTTTGAACTCCGAACAAACCCGTGGGTTTGAAGAATGCAAGTCTCTCCCCCAAATCAGCTAACCATCGTCCGCATTCTCCTCACGCCTGTGTTCCTCGGGTTCCTCTTCGTCAACCATTTGACGTATAATCAACTCGCCCTGCCGGTTTTCATTGTGGCCTCGCTGACTGATTGGTACGACGGATGGGTCGCGCGCAAATGGGGGTTCGTATCGCGCTGGGGAAAATTTCTTGACCCGCTCGCCGATAAAATCCTCACCTCTGCAGCCTTTATCTCTTTCATCCATTTGGACTTCGCCCCCGCATGGATGGTGTGGATCATAGTCGTGCGTGATCTCCTCATTACTCTCCTGCGGTCTTTGGCCGAATATAAGGGAAAACCAGTGGTTACCAGTGGCCCAGCAAGAACGAAGACTTTCAGCCAGTTTGTCGTCATCTATTATGTTTTGATTCTGTATACGCTCCGCATTACTCCGTCAATTCATCAGCAGTACCGGTCGCCCATTGATTTCCTTCTCAACCACGATCTTCTTTACGCGCTAATGCTCGTGGTGACGGCATTCACGACTTGGACCGGTGTGGCATATCTTGTCAACAACCGAAAGACTCTCGTCGAACTCTATGAAAGCGTCGTCCGAGCAGCACAACCCCACTGAGGGCGCTCCCGCACAGCCTGGTGCTAGTCCCTTCTTTGTGAAATTCCTTGCTACTGGGTTCTACTCTGGCTACTCCCCAGTAGCCCCGGGAACAACAGGAACACTCGCCGGTCTTGCCGTCTATCTGTTGCCCTCGTTCGAGCAACTGACGGTCATTGCTCCAGCAATCATCCTTGGTTTCCTTTTCGGCATTTATGCAGGAACGAGATTGGAAAACACGTTCGGACACGATCCTGCCGTCGTAGTTATTGATGAGATGGTCGGGATGTGGATTTCACTTTTTCTTCTCCCGAAGACTTTCCTCGTTGTACTCGGAGCATTTGTTCTCTTTCGAATTCTGGATACTATCAAACCCCAACCCGCTAAACTCTTTCAGAAAAAAGGAGGCGGGTTGTCAATCATGATGGATGACGTTGTTGTTGCCGTCTACACAAACATTGTCATCCGCCTCGTGGTTTTCTTGTTCACGATCCTCTGATTCAATACGATACCTCCTGATCAGCGCACAGGCGAATCTTCATCCACTGTTCATATGGAAGCTGTTATCATAGCGATCGGTGACGAGCTACTCATCGGCCAGGTTGTGAATACGAATGCAGCGTACATCGCTGAGAAACTCAGCGCCGTTGGAATCTCCGTTGAAATGATGATTACGATCGGTGATGAAGAGGAGACAATTGTCAGAACTCTCGATGAAGCCTACCGAAAATACGACGTGATCTGCCTGACTGGCGGTCTGGGCCCCACACATGACGATGTCACCCGAGGTGCGGTGTGCAAGTTCTTCAAGACAGACTTAGTCCTCAACGAAGAGGCACTGGAGAATGTGCGGAGAATTGTGAAGAGTCGAAACGTACCGCTCACCAAGCTCAATGAGGAACAGGCGCTCGTCCCCCGCAGTTGTGAAGTGATGCAAAACCTCCAAGGGACCGCACCCGGCTATTTCTTTCATCGCGAGACAAAGCACGTCATGGTCATGCCTGGAGTTCCGTATGAGATGAAAGCGATGACGGAGAATTATCTTATCCCATACTTTCAACAACATGCTGAGGGAGCAGTCATCCGGCACCGCACTATAAAAACGACTGGCATCCCTGAATCATTTCTCTTCCAGCAGCTTGGTGACCTCGAGCAGCTTCTGAATGGCGCGAAACTTGCATTCCTCCCAGCACCGACAGGAGTGCGTCTTAGGATTACGGTTCGAGAGAATGACGTAGCAACCGCCGAGAAAAAAATCCGAGAAGTCGAGACTCGCATCCGAGCAAAGGCGGAAAAGTACATTTACGGGATAGATAACGAAGAGCTCGAGGAAGTCATCGGGAGGATGCTAAACGAGCGAAAGCTCACGATCGCCGTGGCTGAGTCGTGCACCGGCGGTTTGATTACCGATAAGATCACTGATGTCTCCGGGAGTTCAAGTTATTTCGAACGAGGCGTCATCGCATACAGCAATCGATCGAAGATAGAGATCCTCAAGGTTTCCAAAGAACTCATCGAGAAACATGGTGCGGTGAGCAATGAGGTGGCGAAAGCAATGGCCGAAGGTGTTCGACAAATCGCAGGGGCTGACATAGGCATTTCGACAACCGGTATCGCAGGACCCACCGGTGGAACTCCTGAGAAACCCGTCGGACTCGTATGGATCGCTTACTCGGACAGGAACGAAACGCTCGCATTAAAGTTTAATCTGGGTGATGACCGTCGCCGCGTGAAGGAGCGCGCTGCCCAAGCCGCCTTAGAACTTGTAAGGAGAAAACTTCTCAAGATAGATTGAAGCCGTAGGAAAAAACATAGCTACACAAGCCAAGAATTTTGTTGCGACATGCCTGGAATCAGGAGTTTCATTGCGATCGACACATCGCCTGAGATAAAAGACAGAATAACAGAGGTAAAGGAAAAGCTCAGGGCAACGGCGGCGGACGTTCGCTGGGAATCCAGGGAGAAATTCCACATCACGCTGAAATTCCTTGGTAACGTCGAAGACACAAAACTCGAGTCAATTGCGGGGCGCTTGGAAGAAGCGCTTACTGCGTTCTCCCCGTTCGATATCACCTACGAGGCTATTGGCTGCTTCCCAAATCAGCATCACCCTCGGGTGATTTGGGTTGGTGCACTGAACACAGACGGATCACTGAGAAGAATCCAGGAGACATTTGAAGAGATTGCGGTGTCTTTCGGGTTCCAACCGGAAGAACGTAAGTTTCATCCCCACATAACGATCGGGCGGGTAAAAGGCTCAAAGAATCTCAAGGCGCTTGTCTCAGAATTGGCGACCCTCACTTTCTCAACACAGTCTTCTGTCATCGAAGAAGTCCTCTTAATGAAAAGCGACCTAAAACCTACTGGCTCTGTGTACACAGTCCTACGAAGATTCCCCCTCAAAAGAAGGTAAGGCAGCCGGAGGAATCGACGGCGGTCGGTTTTCCTCAGATTGGTTGAATCTAAAAGGATTAATCTCTACATTCAGTTGGAACAATAACCGAAACCTTGAAGAGCAGGAGATCACTCATGACAGAGGAAAAAGATCCAAAACTTCAGGCATTGAAAATCGCCCTCGACCAGATTGAAAAGCAGTATGGAAAGGGTGCGGTGATGAAACTGGGCGAAGGACCGATTGTGCCTGTCCTTGTTATCCCCACCGGCGCTCTGTCCCTCGACGCTGCGCTCGGTGTGGGCGGCATTCCCAGAGGAAGAGTCACCGAAGTATTCGGTCCGGAGTCGTCAGGGAAAACGACATTGTGTTTGCACGTGATCGCTGAGGCCCAGAAGCGCGGGGGAATGGCTGCTTTCGTAGATGCAGAGAACGCACTCGATGCGAACTATGCAAAGAAGCTTGGCGTTGACACGAACAACCTCTTGCTCTCGCAGCCGGAGTTTGGCGAGCAGGCGCTTGAGATCGTCGAGACGCTTGTCCGCAGCGGAGCGCTCGATGTCATCGTAATCGATTCAGTTGCAGCACTGACTCCACGCGCCGAGATCGAAGGTGAGATGGGCGACCCGCAGATGGGCCTTCAGGCTCGCTTAATGTCTCAGGCGCTACGGAAACTTACCTCAGCGATTAGCAAGTCGAACACCTCTGTGATCTTCACGAACCAACTTCGCATGAAGATCGGCATCATGTTTGGAAATCCAGAAACAACGACGGGAGGTAACGCGCTGAAATTCTATGCTTCCGTGCGCCTCGACATCCGCCGAATAGAGGCCATCAAGGACGGACAGACTGTTGTAGGGAACCGGACGAGGGTGAGGGTGGTAAAGAATAAGGTTGCGCCTCCATTCAAGGAAGCACAATTCGACATTCTCTACAATGAAGGAATATCGAAGATCGGTGACCTCGTTGATCTGGCCGTTGAGCAAAACATAATCCAAAAGAGCGGGTCCTGGTTCTCTTACAAGAACGA
>CAYHSB010000057.1:0-9550 GCA_964359185.1 uncultured Chitinophagales bacterium | reverse complement strand
TATCCACACCTCCCCATGCAATGCGACGACCACCATAGGTCGGATCACCGAAGACCGGATGTCCGATGTGAGCAAGATGCACGCGGATTTGATGTGTGCGGCCTGTGCGCAATTTCAGCCGCAGCAAGGAGAGATAGGGAAAACTTTCAAGCACTTCATATTCGGTCACCGCAGCTTTTCCACTTCTCATCACAGCGAATTTCTTTCGGTCATGCTTACTCCTGCCCAAACTTGCTTCAATGGTTCCACGCCTCTTCTCGAAGACTCCCCAGACCACCGCCCAATACTCCCGCTCGATCGTTCTTGCAGAGAATTGCTGCGCCAAAGCAGCGTGTGCGGCGTCATTCTTCGCTGCGATGATCAAGCCTGAGGTGTCCTTGTCAAGCCGATGGACGACACCGGGTCGAAGATCGTCATTCACAGTGGAGAGCTGTCTGCAATGGTGAAGTAAGGCATTAACAAGCGTGCCAGTATAATTGCCATATGCCGGATGGGTTACCATTCCTGCTGGTTTATTGACGACGACCAGATCATTATCTTCATAACAGATATCAATCGGGATGGCTTCAGGAAGTGCTTTGGAACGAGGCGGCTGAGGCAACGTGCATTGGATGACTTCGCCCGGTGATACATCATGACTCGCCTTTACGGGCTTCCCGTTGACGAGGACAAGACCTTGTTCTATCGCTTTCTGGACCTTCGACCGTGTTGCGTTCTGGATTTGACGGGCGAGGAATTTATCGATGCGTTCTTTTTTTTGATGGGTGGGGACGACTATTTCGATTTCGTGGGGCATCCCATCTGAACGTGCGTTAGGCAGGTTGCTTGTCACCCGAAGAAGGAGAGGGATCGTTTACCGGGGCATTCGAGAGGGGAGTCTGAGAAGGATTTCCACTTACCTCTTGGACGATCGACGGTGAGGAGACGACAACCTCTCCGCGCTGTTCCGTCACAGCCTTTCGATGGAACAGTACAAGGAGAAGGACACCAATGGTAACGGAGGCATCAGCGATGTTGAACACGGGCCAGCGTGAAAGGTGGTACCCAAAGATATTGAGATCAAAAAAGTCCACGTCGATGAAGTCCACCACCCTGCCGGCGAAAAACCCGGCTTCGTCGAAGAGGAGCCCGTAGAAAACCCGATCAATGAGGTTGCCTACCGCCCCGCCGAGAATCATTGCAAGAGCAAATCGCTGTGGGAGGCGTTCACCCTTCGCCTTGTAGAGATAGTAAAGGATCCCGATGCTCGCAACGATCGAGAAGATTGAGAAGAAGGTTTTTCCTCCGAGATCGATGCCGAACGCCATGCCCGGGTTCTCGATGTAGGTGAGTTTCAGAAAATCTCCGATGATCGGTTTACTTGCGCCCAGTCCCATCCCATGCACCTGTATTCCCAGGAAGGGAATGCTGAAGCCTTTCACGGCTAGCTTTGCAGCTTGGTCAGCGAGGACGATGAAGAGAGATAGAAAGAGAATGCGCACGTTGATCTCGCAAATGGTGTGTGAGAAATGCAGTGCCTACCGACCACGCTTGGTTTTACACTGCACGCAGAGTTGTGCATGCGGGACCGCCTCAAGCCTCTCCTTCTCGATGAGCTTCCCACAGTCCGTGCAACGGCCGTAGTCACCTTTCTCAATGCGCTTCAGCGCATCCTCAAGGTAGTTGAGAAACTTCCCCTCTCGCGAAGCAAAGAGGAAGGTCTTTTCTCGCTCCATCGCGTCCGTGCCCTGCTCCATGTGGAGTGAGTAGGTCGAGTTTTCACTCACGTATTCGCCTGTTGTCACATCCATCATGCTTTCCTTGAGGCTTTCCAACTCCTCGAGGGTCTCTTTCTTCTTCTGAAGAATAATCTCCTTGAAGTGGGCAAGTTCCTTTGCGTTGTATCCGTTTTTGCGAGAGGTTCTCGGCTGGGAGTCTTTCTTCTGCGTAACTGCCTGGGCACTTTTCGCTCGGCGCTTCACCTTCGTTGGGATCTTCTTCACCATTTTCTTTGCCATTAGACCTCTCTCCTTTCTCAGAAAGGGTTTGTCTTCCTTGCTATCGTTGGTGCCTACTTTGCTCGCTCGACTCTGATATCGCACTCCTCTCCATTAATGTCCCAGAGCACACAATGCTCCCCCGGAGAGAACTTTGAGGACAGGTCGAGCGCGAGTGTTTCTGCTTTGATGGTACTTGTGAACTTGTTGAGAGCTTCTGTGAGTTTCTCTGTCCCGCGGTAGTAAACGTTGATCCGATCCACGACTTCGAGCCCTGCGTCCTTGCGCATTCGCTGGACACGATTGATAAACTCCCGCGCGAAACCCTCTTTGACTAAATCTTCTGTCAGTGTCGTGTCAATGGCGACTGTCAACCCGTTTTCCGATTCAACAAGCCATCCTTTGATCTCTTCACTCAGAATTTCGACGTCATCCTTTGTAATCACCACGGGCCGTGCGTTTACATCAATTGTAATCTCGCCGTTCGTCTCGACTTCCTTGATCTCTGCCGGGTCAAGGCTCTTGATGCGCTCTGCAATCTTCTGAACATTCTTTCCAAATTTCGGACCAATCGACTTGAAATTCGGCTTTGCCTTCTTCTTCACAAGCGTTGAATCGCTTTCGAGGTGTTCGATCCGCTTGACATTCACCTCGTCGAGAATAATACTCTCCATAGAGTGCAAGGTGCGGCGCTCTTCATCCCGGGAGACGGCAATCATGATCCTTGAGAGTGGCTGCCGGACTTTTATTTTCGCTTTTGTCCGTAGCGCCCGAGTTAATGAGACGACGCGGCGAACAAGGCTCATCTTTTTCTCAAGCTCTAAGTCGATCAATTGCTCGTTGACTTTGGGGAGATAGCACAGGTGCACCGACTCGAAGGGTTCCCTGTGGGTGGCTGAATTGAGGTCTCGATAAAGCTCATCAGCCAGGAACGGTGCGAACGGCGCCATAAGCTTCGCTATAGTAGTGAGACACTCGTAGAGTGTTTGGTATGCCGCAAGCTTGTCGCTTCCCCGTTCCGCAGTTGACCACTTCGACCAGAACCGAGGGCGATTGCGGCGGACATACCAATTCGAGAGGGTATCAATAGTAAACTCGCTTATTTCTCTCGCTGCTCGTGTGATATCATACCTGTCCATTGCCTCGCGATAACGTTTGATGAGGCTGTTGAGTTCGGACAGAATCCAACGGTCTATTTCTCGGCGTTGATCCAGCGGGACCTCCGGTTCACGATACGTGAAGCCATCGAGGTTGGCGTATCGTGCGAAAAATGGGCCATAGACGTTCATAAGTGCTCGGAAGAAACCCGCCTGGACATTAGCAAGCCCTTCTTCATCGAAGAGCGTAGCCCGCCACGGAGGGCTGTTCGTGACAAGGTACCAGCGCGTGGTATCAGCACCGTACCGCCCGACAATCTCAAATGGGTCAACGACGTTACCCGTCGACTTGGACATCTTCTTTCCTTCTTTGTCGAGGAGAAGCTCGTTGACGATGAGATTTCTGTATGCAGGCTGTCCGAAGAGGAAGGTCGCAATCGCGTGAAGCGAATAAAACCAGCCACGTGTTTGGTCGATTCCTTCTGCGATGAAATCCGCCGGAAAATTCTCCTCGAAGAGTTTCTGGTTCTCGAACGGATAGTGATGTTGAGCAAATGGCATACTCCCTGAGTCGAACCACGCATCGATCACCTCAGAGGTTCTCTGCATTGTTCCACCGCAGTCCTTGCAGGTGATAGTGATCGCATCGACATACGGCTTATGGAGATCAAGGGGGTCTGGCACGTTCCTACCATCTCGCCGGAGCTCTTCGATGCTTCCCACGCAGCGCATGTGCCCATTGTCGCACATCCAGATATTCAGCGGCGTTCCCCAAAATCGGTCGCGGGAGAGAGACCAGTCTTTGTTCTCCTCAAGCCAGTTGCCAAACCTGCCCGTACCGATTTCAGGTGGAATCCAGTTGATAGTCTTATTCAACTCAATCATCTTCTCTACATACTTCGTTGTGCTGATGTACCACGACTCCCGTGCGTAGTAGAGGAGAGGCGTCTTGCAACGCCAGCAGTGTGGATAGCTATGGAGAATTGTCTCTTTCTTATAGAGAAGGCGCCGCTCTTTCAAGTTTTGGATAATCTCAACATCTCCATCCTTGACAAATTTCCCGGCAAAATCTTTTGTTTCTGGTGTGAAGTTTCCACTTTTATCTACAAGCTGGACGAAAGGCAAATTGTATTCAAGTCCAAATTTGTAGTCATCTTCGCCGAATGCAGGGGCAATGTGCACGATACCAGTTCCATCTTCGATGCTTACAAAGTCACCGTGTTCAACATAGTACGCGCGTTTACTGACCTGCGCGTAGTCAAATAACCTCTCGTATTCCTTCCCAAGTAACGCACGTCCTTTATTCCTCTCCAGAATAGTGTATTTGCCATCGAGCACACTAAGTCGCGCTTCAGCAAGTATGAATTGTTCACCGTTGTTTTCAATTCTTACATAGTCTACCTCCTGATGGACTGCAAGGGCAAGGTTTGAGAGTAATGTCCATGGCGTTGTCGTCCAGACGAGGAAGTAAGTGTTCTCTTCACCCTTTACCTTCATCTTCACATAGACGGAAGGATCTCTTACATCTTCATAGCCAAGCGCGACCTCATGAGAGGAGAGGGACGTTTCACATCTCGGGCAATATGGCTGACTTTTGTATCCCCTGTAGATGTATCCTCGATCAAAGAACTGCTTCAACGCCCACCAGACCGACTCGATGTATTCGTTCGTATATGTTACATAAGCGTTTTCAAGATCAACCCAGTAGGCGATACGGCGTGTAAGTTCTCTCCAATCATTGAGGTATGCGAAAACCGATTCGTAGCACGCTCTGTTGAATTTCTCAATGCCGTACTCGACAATTTCGTCCTTGTGTTTGAAGCCGAGGGATTTTTCGACCTCAATTTCGACCGGGAGCCCGTGTGTGTCCCATCCGCCCTTTCGGAGGACCTTGTAGCCTACCATCGTTTTGTAACGGCAAACAAGATCTTTGATCGTACGGCTCAAAATATGGTGGATTCCCGGTCTGCCATTTGCCGTTGGTGGACCTTCGTAGAAGGTGAAACTCGGTCTCCCTTCACGCGAGCTAATGCTTTTCTCAAAGACTTTCTCGGATTCCCAGAATCTCAGGATCGAGTCTTCGAGCTCGGAGTAGCTAATCTTGTCGTTGAGTTCCTTGAACATCGGCTCTTAGTTATTTCTTGCTAAAGTGCAAAATGATCCAAAGAATCAAAGTCAGAAGAAGACTGAGAACAACACTTGTAGCCATCGGGAAATAGAACTCGAAATTTCCTCGCTTGATATGAAAATCCCCGGGCAGCTTCCCAAGGAGAGGAATCTTATCAAAGAATGTCAATAGCAATCCAACCCCCAACAGCACGGACCCAAGCACAATCAATATCTTCCCGATAGGTATCATTTTCATTCCCGTCCCTCAGGATTCAATCTTCGTCTCAGGATACACAACCCAAATTCGAAATTCTAACCACTTACATTCTTCTCACAACTTCTTTCATAATCCGGGTTAGCTTCGGCTCCGCCTGGTTCGCGACGGCGATGATCTCTTCCACAGATGTCGGCTTCAGCGCATCGGGAAAACATTCGTCGGTGATGATTGAGATCCCGAGCACTTTTATCCCCATGTGGTTCGCAACGATGGTCTCGGGAACGGTGGACATGCCAACAGCATCCGCACCAATGATGCGAAGGAAGCGGTACTCGGCGCGTGTCTCGAGATTCGGACCCGGCATTGCTACGTACACACCTTTCTGGACTCTGATCTTCTCATCAAGTGCAACGTCCTCTGCCAGCGCAATGAGTCTTTTGCTGTATGCCTCCGACATATCAGGAAAGCGTGGTCCGAGCTCCTCATCATTTGGACCGATGAGCGGGTTATCTCCTAGAAGGTTGATGTGGTCAACCATAATCATCACGTCGCCACGTTGAAAGATGGGGTTCAAAGCACCGGCCGCATTCGAGATAAGCAGAGTTTTTACGCCGAGCCCGCCTTTCGCTCCCATCACACGAACTGGGAAAGTAATCTGCTGCATTGCGTAGCCTTCGTAGTAATGAAAGCGGCCCTGCATTGCGACGACTTTTTTGCCAGCGAGTTTTCCGAAAATGAGTTTTCCGTGATGTGACTCGACGGTGGAGACAGGGAAGTGCGGTATCTCCTCGTAATCGATGACAGTATCTTTCCGAACCTCCTTTGCCAATCCGCCCAGACCAGTTCCAAGGATGATGCCGATATCGGGCTTCATCTTTGTCCGTGTGCGGATGAAATCAACCGCTTCCTTGATCTGTTTTCGTAGCTCCGTCATCGAAGACGCCTTTGTTCTTCTTCCGGCTTAATCTGTTTTTCTTGGGCCAAAGATAGCTGTGCCAATCCGGACCATTGTCGCCCCTTCTTCGATGGCAACCTCAAAGTCATTCGTCATGCCCATCGAAAGCTCTGTCATTTCCACATTCTCGATTCCCGCGTTCCGCACGTCATCACGGAACTCTCGCAGTGTTCGAAACGCTGGACGCGAATCCTCAGGGTCTGGGAGAAAGGGCCCCATGGTCATCAACCCTCTGACTCTGAGGTTTCGCAAATGGGCGAGAGATTTTACGAATTCAATGGTGGATTCTGGCAAAACCCCAAACTTGGTTCTCTCGCCGGTCGTATTGACCTCAACAAGGACGTCGATGAGACGCCCGATTCGTGCTCCCCGTTTGTCAATTTCTTCGGCGACACTCCGATGGTCGGTTGAGTGTATAAGGGAGATGAAGTCCGCAATGTATTTCACCTTGTTCGACTGAAGGTGTCCAACAAAATGCCATCGGATGTCGGGGTTATTCAGCTCTGCACGTTTGTCACGTAGCTCTTGGACAAAATTCTCACCGATATCGCTAATCCCCGCCTCCAAAACCTCGCGTACTCTTGCTACATCGAAGGTCTTCGAGACGGCAATCAGGCGCACGCCTTGCGGATCTCTACCGCTTCGCTCGCATGCTTTTCTGACGCGTTCCCGTACCTGTTGGGCGTTATCTGCAATCATCGGGCACAATGGACACCAAATATAACTCTTTCCCTATAAAAAATCAATCGATTCGCAGCGCCCCAGGATGTTGCCAAAGCTCATTTACTTGACTTTTACCATTCGTTCTCGTAGTTTATTTCCAGGTTTCTGTATCTGCGTAGTGAAGGAGAAAGAAGATGAACGTTTACGATTTTGATAATTACGACGAGGACAATGAACTGCCGCATCGGCGAAAGGAGCTCGATGACGAGTTGAAGGAGTTGAAGGATCGATTAAAAGATGGCTCGAGCGGCATCACAAATATCGAGGCGCTCGACGAGATCGTCAGTTACTACTTCGAGAATGAAAAGTATGACGATGCACTTCATTTCATCGACATGCTTCTCACCTTTATTCCGTACAGTTCCGACACGTGGCTTCGAAAGGGTATGATTCTCAACAACCTGCAGAGGTACGAGGAGGCCCTCTCGAGCTACGAAAAGGCACTTAGTCTAAACCCAGTCGATGCCGAGGTTCTTATCAACAAGGGAATTGCCTTGGACAACCTGAATCGGCATCACGATGCTCTTTCATGCTTCGATAGCGCACTCCAAATCGATCCAAACAATGAAGAAGCGCTCTATAACAAGGGAATCACCCTTGAAAAGATGGAAGAGCTAGAGGAGGCGGTGAGAATCTTCCAGTTCATTGTCGAAAGCGATCATGAGCACAAGGATGCCTGGTACGAGCTTGGATACTGTTACGATGCTCTCAACAATTTCGAGGATTCTCTTCGTTGTTACGATGAACACATCAACCTGGATCCGTACAGCTGCAACGCATGGTACAATCGCGGTATTGTTCTCAATCGCATGGGGAGCTACAACAAATCGCTCGAGAGTTACGACATGGCATTGGCGATCAAGGAGGATTTTCCCGCTGCGTGGTATAACAAAGGGAATGCATATGCAAACATGGGGCGTCTCCATGATGCGATCAAATGCTACAAGCAGACTCTCCACTATGACCCAAAGGATGTTCCTGCGTTGCACAATATGGCGAACGCGTACGAGGAGCTCGGTCAATATGAAGAGGCGATTAAGTGTTTCGACCACGTGCTGAAGCACGACCCAAACCATTGTGAATCGTATTTTGGGAGGGGAAGCTGTTATGACTCCCTTCAGCAGTATCGTAAAGCACTTCGTGATTATAACAAGGCGCTCTCGCTCAGCCGAAATTACCCTGAGCTCTGGTACGCAAAGGCGGATCTCCTCTATAATATGGGAAGAGTACGGGACTCGGTGATCTGTTACCGAACGGTCACGAAGCTCGATCCTCAGAACCATCAAGCATGGTTTGATTGTGGAGAAACGCTTTTCGAGCTCGGATACCTCAGGCAAGCATTGAAGGCGCTCAACCGCTCCATCGAACTCAACCAGAACTGGGCAGAACCCTTCTACAGCCGCGCGAAAATTCAGTTCGCACTCCGTCAGACTGACGAAGCCATCGAATCCTTGAGGATCTCATTTCGGATAGATCCAGAGAAGCAGAAAGAATTTGAAAAGGAGTTCCCTGAGATACCATCCCTCGTGAACCTTGCAGAATTCTTAAGACGCTGATCGACAGCAAGCGCCGCGACGGCATCGTATCTGAACCTAACTTCTCTATTCCTCTCGGGCGTTAGGTTTTTTTGATTTCAACAGTGGCTCTCATTTCTTCTCCAACGAAAACAGTGAAAATCACCGGACTGATCGGGCACCCGATCGGGCACTCCCTCTCTCCACTTATACACAACACGGCCTTCGAACTGCTTGGGATGGATTATGTCTATCTCGCATTTGACGTGCAGCCAGACTACTTGACGGAGGCTCTGCAAGGACTTGTCGCGCTCGGGATTGCAGGAGTGAATGTGACGCTCCCTCATAAGGAGTCGGTAATTCCTCTTCTTGACGACTTGAGCAGTGAAGCACGTGCGATCGGTGCTGTCAATACGATTGTCAACGACGGTGGAAAACTCTTAGGTCATAATACAGATGTCTACGGTTTTGTTGAGATGATGAAGTCCTCTAGTGACTCAATCGAGGGAGAAGAGGTGAGCGTGCTCGGTGCGGGTGGTGCAGCTCGAGCAGTCATCTATGGCCTCATGACCCATTTCCGCCCAAAAGTGATTCATCTTCTCAATCGGAGTGTAGAACGGGCAACCTCCCTAAGAGAATTTCTTGCAAGCTCCGTCGGGTTTCATCAGATTGACATTGTTGATCTCTACATGCCGGCCGCGCAGGTGGCTCTGTCGAAATCCAAGCTCATCGTTAACGCTACGCCGCTGGGGATGTCACCAAAAACCGACGATACCGCGATTCCCGTTGCAGGTTGCTTTTCGAACGGACAGATCCTTGTTGATCTCGTGTACAATCCCGTTGAAACGCGGCTTATGCGGATGGCAGCAAAACGCGGAGTGAAAACGATCAGCGGGGTGGAGATGCTTCTCCATCAGGCTGCAAAGTCCTTCGAGCTCTGGACGAACCGGAGAATGCCA
>CAYHSB010000056.1:0-9638 GCA_964359185.1 uncultured Chitinophagales bacterium | reverse complement strand
CAAAACTCTGGGAGAGGCTTACCCCTCTGCTCAGACAGGTTGTCCTGAAAAGAGTAAACCTCAGCTATGTAATACAGCACAAAATCGTCTTCGGCGTTGGCTTTCTCGCATTGATTCTTTTGATAGGATTCGGAGTGGGCGGGTCCGACACGCAGAGTGTCGCGAGCTTTGTTGCGAAACGAGGAGAGTTTCTCGTCAGCGTTACAGAGGCAGGGGAAATTCGCGCAGCAAACTCTGTAACGCTACAAGCTCCACGTACCAGCTATCCACAATTGCAAATTGTTTTCTTGATTCCAGAAGGGACGACTGTAAAGCAGGGAGATATCGTCGTGCAGTTCGCAACAAAAGACGTTGACAAGACCATCGCGGACAAGGAGTCTGAATTAAGTATTCTGATGTCAGACCTCGCAAGGCTCAACGCCGACCAGGATGCACTTCTTGCCGACGCTGAGGCCCAACAGCAGAACGCCGAACTCCAATATAAGCTTTCGCAACTGAACATGGAGCGGATGCAATTTGAGGCAGAAGTTGAGCGGAAAAAAGCTGAACTCCAAGTTGAGCAAAACCGGATAGCCCAGGAGCAGGCGAAACGGAAGATCGAATCTCGGAAGATCATCAACAGATCGGAGCGAGAGAAGCAGCTTTTGAAAATCGAGCAGATCAAGAATGACATCCGCAAGGCAAAAGACGACCGTGAGAAGTTCACTCTTAAAGCCCCCATCCCCGGACTGGTCGTTTATGAAATGAACTGGCAAACACAGCGAAAGTTTAATGTGGGCGACTCCCCGTGGTGGGGTCAGGGGGTTGTCAGTCTGCCGGACCTTTCGAAAATGCAAGCCATCACGCAGGTTAACGAAGTGGATATCAGTAAGATAAAGAAAGATCAGAAAGTCCGCATCCGACTGGACGCTTTTCCTGAGAGACAGTTCTCGGGCACGGTTGTCTCTGTTGCTACAATTGGACAAACGAGGGATCGGACAAGTACCGTGAAAAAATTTGAGGTGATTATTGATATCGATGGGACTGATCCCATCCTTAAGCCCGGAATGACGACGAGCAACGAGATTATTATGGAGGCGATTCCCAATGTTGTCTACGTCCCTATCGAATCCGTTTTCGAACAGAAGGGGAAGACGATCGTTTATCGAATGAACGGCTCGAGCGCAGATGAATGTGAAGTGAAAACTGGCGCAAAAAATAGTAACTATGTCGTTATTCTTGAAGGTTTGAAAGAGGGGGAACCAGTTGCTCTCCGAAATCCCAAAGAAAAAATGGAAGAGATGCTTCCAAAAGAGAAGCCCGCCCAGCAAACATCTTGATGTCTCCAGAAGAATGAACCTTCCAGAAAACATCCAGATCGGCCTCAGTGGCCTCCGCGGTCACAGACTTCGTTCCTCTCTCACGGCACTTGGAATAATCTTCGGTGTCTCCGCCGTTATCTCGATGGTTTCAATTGGAGAGGGCGCGAAACAGGAGGCATTAGATCAGATCCAGCTCATGGGTGTCAACAACATCATTGTTCGGGCAAGACCTGTAACCGCAGCGAGCTTCAAGACCGCCAAGGCGAATTTCTCTCCTGGACTTCGCCTCGCTGACGCAAGGACGTTCTCTGAAATCTGTCCATTCGTGACAACTGTGACGCCTCAGTGGGAATACACCGTGACGGCGTATCACAACACGCACCGCGCCGATGTTAGACTCATTGGGACGACCCCAGCGTATGAAGAGATGTTCAACGTTGCCATGAAGGAAGGAACTTTTCTTCATCCGTCCCACCTTGAAAACCAAGACAACGTGTGTGTCCTCGGTAGCAAGGTGAAGGAGCTGCTTTTCCGGTTTGAAGATGCCGTTGGAAGGAGGATTAAGATCGGTGAGTTTTGGTTCCTTGTCGTTGGTGTAACGAAGCCGAAAGCCATCTCAGCAAAGACTGCTGGACAGTTCAGCATCCGCGATCTCAACCAGGACGTTTATGTTCCCCTAACAACAGCCCAGCAAAAAATTCAGCGGACAAGAGAAGGAGGAGCAGCACAATTCTTTGGGGGCCCAGGCTTTATGGTATTCTCCGGTTCCGATGCAACACCTATTGACAAGAACCTTATCGACCAGATTACGGTCAAAGTAAAGGACTCTGATCATATCTCGGAAGCCTACGCGGTCATTCGACGGATTCTCGAGCGGCGGCATTTCAACGTTGAAGATTATGAGGTCACGATACCCGAAGAACTCCTCCGACAGAGTCAACAGACTCAGAGAATTTTCAATATCGTGATGGGGGCAATCGCTGGCATTTCCCTTCTCGTCGGTGGGATCGGCATCATGAACATTATGCTCGCAAGTGTATTGGAGCGGACAAAGGAAATCGGGATTCGGCGTGCCTGTGGCGCGACGCAGAGAGACATTCTCTACCAGTTTTTATCTGAGGCGATCTTCGTAAGTGTCGTCGGTGGTGTGATCGGTATCGGACTCGGCTACGGACTGACAAAGATCATCACTCTCTATGCGGGCTGGAGGACGCTTGTCTCATCTTCATCTATCCTCCTTGCATTTGTGGTCTCTGCAGCTGTTGGTATCTCCTTCGGTATTTTCCCCGCCAAGCAAGCAGCCGAAAAAGATCCCATTGAATCCCTCCGGTACGAATAGTTTCCAGCTTCTCCATCTTTTCGGCTCACAACCGATTTCCCATCCTTCGTGTGGCAATAAAATACCTTGGAAAGGAGTAAATGATGAGACGTACTTTCTTCCTTGCTCTGATGTTTGGGCTTGGTGTCGAGTTCAGCTTCAGCCAGCGGATCCTGACTCTCAACGAGAGCATCGCTATAGCCCAAAGCGAAAGCTACAGCATCCAGAATGCAAATCTCACGTTGACGAGTCAACAAAAAACCCTCCGGGCCGCGAAGTTGGGGCTGCTCTCCACGGTAGATTTAAGCATTGATGCACCTAGACACAACCGGCTCTTGTCTCCACAATTTGATCCGGCGAGCCAGCTGACGCAGTTCTATCAGATTGGAGAGACTCGTCTCGAAGGCCGTCTCTCGATCAACCAACCGTTGATTGTGACGAATGGTACGATCTCCATCCTTGGCTCTTTTTTCGGAAGAGATCAGTTCAGTGAGATCAAAGGAACAAACCGAGATTACCTCAGCAATGTTTCAGTGCAGCTTGTTCAGCCACTTTTCACTCCAAACTCGCAGCAAATCCAGCTCCACCAGGCTGAGCTTAATCTCGATCGCGCAAAAGGGTCCTACTCGAAGGCACATCTCGACATTGTCTACAACGTGACCTTGGCATTCTACAATCTCTACCGACTGACACAGGGCGCAGAGATTGCGAGCACAGACGTCAAGCAGAGAGAGGATTCCTATAACACGGCGGTGAACAAGTTCAAAGCTGGCGTAATCCCTGAGGTGGAAATGCTCAAGCTTGAAGTCGAACTTGCAAGCAGCCGTAACGACCTCCTGAACCGACTGGCCGATTTGGATGCAGCGAAGAACTCATTCAAAGTTCTCATTGGCCTCCAGCTCGAAGAGCAAATAAGTGTCGTCTCGGACAGCACGGTACCAGCAATCGCAATTGATTCGGCAAAAGCTATTCGTGAGGCGCTCGCCAATCGAGTGGAATTGAAGAACGCTGACATCGACAGACAACTTAGGGAATTTGATGTGATCACGACAAACGCTCAGCGAAGTATCAAGGCCAATCTGATTGCAAACTATGGCCTGAGCCGGAACGATGACCAGGTACGGGACGTTTTCCACGACTTCAATAAAACTCGTAGTGTTATTCTTACACTTTCACTCCCCATTTGGGACTGGGGGCGAAACCGAACCGCCACGGAAGCGGCGGAGGCGAACCTCAAGAATGCTGAACTCTCCTATGCAAATCAGGAAATGCAGATCAAGCAGGACATTCTCGATCTCTTGAATCGAATCCGGGTTGCTAATTCCCGACTCGAGGTCACACGCAAGGGCGAAGAGCTAGCGCAAAAAAGTTACGTGATCAGCGTCGAACGGTTCAAGGCAGGCTCCATCAAGAGTGATGAGTTGGTGCAGGAACAGCGGAGACTGACGGAAGCCAAGATAAACAGGTTAAACGCACTGTTCGATCTGAGAATATCCCTCTCTGACTTAACAAGGAAGACGTTCTGGGATTTCGAGAAGAACTCGCCCGTCCGGGTAATACCGACAGGGGAGGAATAGGCCGGAAGGATTCTCGGAACAGGGGGAGATCTCACGTTTATGCTAGAGAACTGCTGAATTATTGGAAGAGGTAGGAAGCCGCCGGCAACTTTCTTTGGCTGCGAGCATCGTAATGTAGAGGAACCAATCTCCTCAAACTCTCGTTCGATACCGCTTACGTGCGTATATTCATACGTCGAGCATCCTTCGTCCTAGCTCTCCTCCAGTGCACGGCACTACTCTCGTTGGCACAGGACTCGACGCTGATGAAAAAAGCAGAGAGCCTCGAACAGCTTGGGATTTATGCGTTCACTGAAGGTGACTATGAAAAAGCGCTCTCGCACCTTGAGGAAGCGGCTAAGATCAACGCTCGTTCAGCAAGGCCATATTTTTGGAGAGGCTTGAGTTTTCAAGCTCTCAACCAGCCTCTCAACGCCGCGATGTCGTTTAATCGAGCTTTGGATTATGATTCGACAAACTATCTGACCCACTATCATCTCGCGAAAAGCTATCGCGCACTAAGGATGTTCAACAGGGCAATAGAATCTGACTCTGTCGCAATAAAGCTCAAACCGGATTTTCTTCTTTCACGCTTGGATCTGGGGCTTCTCCACCTTGAGCGAAAAAACTATGACGCAGCAATCTCAACCCTCAAGGAGGTTATCGCTAGAAAACCACAGCACGCTTTAGCTCATTTCTATATCGGTCAGTGTTATCTAGCCAAAGGCCTCAAAGACAGCACTGAGTTCTTCTTCGCGCAAAGTTGTGTATTGGACTCAACGAATTATAATTCGTTTCTTACCTTAGGCACATTTTACTATCAGAACCACCGATACGAGGAGGGTATCTCGAGTTTCAGACAAGCAGGGTCGATTGACCCTTGGTCTCCAGAGGTTTTTCATAAATTGGGAGATGGGTATTCAAAAAGACAAGAGCATCGGAAAGCGGTCGTTAGCTATTTTCGAGCCGTGCAGCTCGGAGACAGTAGCGTCCAGGCTTTGAGTGGACTGGGGTCGGCTTTCTTTTCGCTTCAGGCGTACGATTCAGCAATCGTTTATTTCAACAGAGCAGCATCGAGAGATTCTTCAGATCCTCTCCTCCATTACAACCTGGGTGTAGCTTTATCCAGAAAAGACAAGCATCGAGAAGCGATTAGTGAGTTTGAGAAGGCAAGTCGACTCAGCAGGACGGATTTCACCGCAAATATCTTCGTGCAGATGGGGATCAACTATTACCATATCCATCAGCTTAAGAAGGCCAGAAACTCTTACCGGAGGGCCTTGGAGATAACACCCCAATATCCTGTGGCGTTATATAACCTGGCGGTGCTTTACGACGCAGGCCTGCACGATGAGAAATCAGCAAGAAGATACTACAAAGAGTACTTGGCGGCCGCAAAGGAGGATCAGTCTCAAGGAGACCTTGTCGGTATTGTCCAGAAAAGGATCGAAGCGCTCAGTCGGAAGCCAAAGACCAGATGACAATTTAGTACGGCCTTGCGAGAAAGAAGTACAGTATGACAGCCACCGTTGCGTATTGGACAATCCTCGAGACTCGCCGCTGGTTCACCTTAAGGTAATGCCACGCGTAAGCAATCAAACACGTCACACCTGCAAGTGCAAAAAATACTCCAGCACATTCGGCAAAGCTGAGAGACGATCCCAATATTTGCACGAGGCTCCCGTAGCGAACGCCCGAGCCGTAGACGATGATGATATGGAGAGCGTATACAAAGAGCGACTCTTGTCCGATCACTTGCATGAATGAGGAACGGGGATTCAGTCTCTTCTCGTACCACCACATTCCGCTCACCGCCATCATCACGATCCCCAACCTTATCATAAAAAAGCTTGGACTTGTGTGCCAGAAATCGTATGTCGGATACACACGCACCCAGAACGAGTCTGAGACCAGTCCAAATACTGCGATAGCCCCGCCAGCCCAAAAAATTCTTGCTATCATCTTCCTCTCCTCTCCTTTCTGAAGAGCGGCTAGAAAAAGCAGAGATGCAAGGGTCCCGGCGAACACAAAACCAGACCAGGGGAAGAGGGGAAACACCGACCGCTGTTTCATGTTGAAGTAGCTCGCGATCGGAAGCGGAAAGATGTTCGTGAAGTCAAAATCCCAAACGACTGGCGTGGTGAAGATGACAGCCGCCGCGAGCAAAAGAGCAGTGTACCTGAGCCATCTCTCGCGACGAACAAACAGCAAAACGAGGAGAAGGACAAGAAGACTGATAGCGATGGTATGGAGGATGTCTACTTGAAAGAAAGAGGCAACGTCCTGAGGAGTGGCCTCCTGGATAGTTTTTCTCAAAGAAAAATACGGGAGATGCAGTGCATATGCAAGGAGGAGAACAAATAAGAATCGCCCTACTTGGCGGAAAAAAGATTTCCGCAGGAGGAGGTATTCCTCCCACTTTCGCTGAGAAGCGACTGCAAAGGTGAATCCAGACATGAAGAGGAAGGCGGGGGCAACCGTGCCGTTGAGGAAGTGGATAATTCCAAAGACTGTCGTCTCTTTGAGGTTAGGCCGCAGCATCCCGTTGATGACGTGCCCTTCGATCATCAAAATCACTGCCCAGCCGCGCAGCAGATCAACGAACAGAAAGCGGATTTTACCCGGTTCAGCCATGAGCTGCGGCTAGATGACCTTCATCTTCTTCCCAACGGTTTCGAAAACATCGAGCGCGCGGTCGAGGTCCTTCTTTGTGTGGGCGGCCGAGATTTGTGCCCGAAGCCTTGCTTCGCCACGAGGAACCACAGGAAACCACAAGCCTTTGATGTAAACGCCAGCCTTTAGGAGCGCTGCACTCATGTCCTGTGCTATTGCAGCTTCTCCTAGCATGATGGGAACAATGGGGTGAATTCCTTCGAGGATTTTGTAACCGAGCTTTGTAATTTCGCGACGGAAGTACATCGTGTTTTCATGAAGGCGTCGCACAATGGAGGGATCTTTCTGTAGAAGGTCAAGTGCAGCCATCGTCGCATAAACGATAGATGGAGGCAGCGAGTTTGAGAATGTGTACGGGCGCGATTTCTGCCTCAGATATGAAATCATCGCTTTCGCCCCACTTACAAACCCGCCGGCTGCACCGCCGATGGCCTTTCCAAGCGTTCCGCTGATTACATCGATGTTACCGTGGACTCCGAGTTCTTCCGGTGTTCCTCTCCCCCTTTTACCGAGCGCGCCAATTCCGTGGGAGTCATCGACGAACAGGATGGCGCCGTACCGCTGCGCTAATTCAACAAGTTCCGGAAGCGGTGCGATGTCGCCTTCCATGCTGAACACACCATCTGTCGCGATGATCCGAAAGCGATAGTCTTTCGATTTGTCTTCCTCTAGCATTTGCTCCAATCCCTTCACATCTCTATGCTCATAGATCTTTTTCTCAACGACCTCCGGCCGACAGAGGCGCTGCCCGTCAATGATGCTCGCGTGGTTAAGTCGGTCGCTGTAGATGACATCTTTGTAATTCTCAAATCCAAGCTTCTCGTTCGTCAGAGAGGCGAAGAATCCCTCATTCGCGGAAAAGCAAGACGAGAAAAGAATTGTATCTTCCGTTCCCAAAAACTTGGAAATCTTCTTCTCCAACTGCAAGTGAATGGTTTGCGTCCCGCAAAGAAATCGAACCGACGCGACACCGTAGCCATATTTCTTGGTTGCTTCCACGGCCGCTTCCTTCACGACAGGATGGTTCGATAATCCGAGATAGTTGTTGGAGGCGAGCATCACAACATTTTTGCCTCGGACCTTGACAACGCCCGCTTGTGCACTTTCGAGAGCAGTCTCGTACTTGTAAGTTTTGTTCTCTTCGAGACGAGCGAGTTCACCTGAGAGAACTTCTTGAACATTGATCATGGAACATACTCCATTGAGATTTTGTAGGTAGGCTTAAAGGATCTACGGTCTGAGGAGAACCTTCAGTGCGTCGCCGTTCATGATTGCACTGAATCCTTTTTCATATTCCTCCAGGGGCAAATCATGCGAGATGAAGCCGCTGTCAATAAATTTGTTTGCGAGGCCTTTCTTGAGAATCTCTGTCATAAGATCCCACGTTTCGAAAACCCTTCTTCCAATTATCCCGTGGATCGTGATTCCACGAAAGATGATGTCTTTTGAGAAATCCACGACCATCTGACCACCGGGCAAGCCGAGGAGGGAAACCGTGCCGCCCATTCTCACGATCCTGAAGGCGTCCTCGTATGCCCGGTAATTCCCGGACATCTCGAACACAACGTCAACGCCCGTGTTTTCAGTCTCCTCCAAAATGGTCTTATGGAATCGTTCCTTCTCACGATCGATATTGACGTCGAAACAGTGATGTGCTCCATAGAGCTTCGCGAGACGGAAGCGTTTCGCCACAAGTTTCTCGTGTGTAAACTCGCCATGAGAAGCGTCAGTGGCGAATATCTTTGAAGCTCCACAGTACTTCGCCACAGCGATTGCCATGAGCCCTTGCACTCCGCATCCGAGAACCGCTACGGTTTTTCCTTTGATCGGCACCGACTGCACAGTGTGCGTTGCGTTCCCGATCGCGTCCATGAACGCGATGACCTCAACCGGAATCTCGTCCTCTTCGAAGAGGACAACATTCTCCGCCGGCACGATGACGTAGTCTGCGAATCCCCCATCCTCCTGGATTCCTTTGATGATTGTATTCCGACAGACATGCTTTTCACCGTGGGAGCATTGCCAGCACACACCACATGCAACGTGCATTTCAGCAGTGCTGTTGAATTTTTTCCCCAAGAAGTTCAATAGCCCCTTGTCGCGAGCAAGCTCTGTAGCGCTGCGATCTCGAACGAATTTTCTTACGAGGCTACTCTTCTTGCTTTTCTCGATGAGTAAGTCAGCAAGATGCCTTTTCGCCTTCGAACCGGCATCGACTATCTTTCCACAGAATTCATGGCCAATAGTTACGTTGGGTGTTGGGATCCCCGACATTTCCTCCCGCAATGATTCCTTTGCGTTGTAAATCCCTACATCGGTCCCACAAATGCCGGCAGCAATCACTCTCATTTTGACTTCGTGCGCCTCTTCTACCTCAGGAATCTCTTTCTCGACAAGCTCCAATCCCTTCGGCCATTCCTTGGCCGCTTCTGGTCGCTCCTTTACTACTGCTTTCATTCGCCTCATTTAAGTCCTTTCTCTGGATTAGGACGCTCTCGCGGAGGCTCTACTTTTTCAACCTTTTCCAGTCCTCGTAATTCTTTCGGATGTCTCGCAGGACTTCGGTATCGAACTGGTCGTCGTTTCGCACGCGTTCATCATAATTCTCCCAGTACATGAAATCCTGCAGCTTCTTTTTTGTCACTTGGTCAAAGACTCCGGTGACTTCGCCTTGGTAGGATCCACGATCCTTCATGATCTCCTGAAGCTCTCGACAAAGTGTCGCGTCGATTTTCACCAAATTTTTTGGGTCGGTTTTGAAAAAGTATAGCTTGTGCATCTCATAGAGCC
>CAYHSB010000055.1:0-9642 GCA_964359185.1 uncultured Chitinophagales bacterium | reverse complement strand
GTCGTGCTGACTAGCCAGATGTCGGTATTGCTGAGGTTTTCTTTGAAATCCCATTGAGCGCCGACAAAGACGACACGACTGCCGTCGGGGGAGAGTTGAGGATCGCTCGTTGGCTTGTACTTCATGACATCCTCAAGCGTCATCGCCCGCGTCTGAGCATTCACGCTCCAGACAAATACTCCACAGATCCCCAAGAGTGCGAGGACCCTTGAGATACTTTTACGAAGTATCATCGTGACCTCCTGTGAGAAAGGCATAATGAGTAGGGTGTAGGTTGAAATTTTCGAAAATAAATAGGCACTCGAAGCAGGAAATCTTTGGGGTTACCTGGCTGTGATGTAGGGAATTAGAGAAGCTTTGGGTTCAAAAGAATGTTAGAGAATACTGGTCGAAAAGTCAAGTGCATTCCTTTCGCAAGAAAAAACCGCCATAGCGAATGAGCACACTACGGCGGCCAGATCTTCGGGTGCACCGATGAAGTCAGTCTCCATGCCCAAGAACTAGTTCACGACCTTCCCCTCTGAATCGCAAACCACAATTGACCCATGGCCAATTTTTCCCAGCCCCGATCGTATCGATGCAACATCTCCAACCGCGACGATTAGCATGTTTTCTGGCTTAAGGTGTCTCTCAGCCACACGCTTGACGTCGTTGGCGGTAACCTTCTCAATGTTCTGAATGTACGTGTCGAAGTAATTGTCAGGCAGTCCGTAGAGGACAAGGTTTGCCAACTGTCCTGCGATTTGGCCCGGCGTCTCAAAGGCACGAGCGACGCTGCGTGTGAGGAAGTCTTTTGCAAACCTCAAATCGCTCTCCGACACTTCTTCGTCACGAAGACGTTTGATCTCCTTGAGCGTCTCCATGACAGAACTGTCCGTGACGTTTGTTCGGAACCCCCCGGTTGTGCTGAAAGGACCTGCCCCTTTCCGGAATTGGAATCCCGAACCAGTGCCGTAGGTGTATCCCTTTTGCTCGCGCAGATTCCAATTGAGCCGCGAGCTAAAGCCACCACCGAGAATTGTGTTCATCACTGTCACAGGGAAATAATCCACAGTGTTCCGTGACAACCCTACCTGCCCGACCCGGATTTGGGATTGTGCCGCCTGCGGTTTATCTATGAGGTAGATAGCTGCCTTCCCTTCTCCGCTTGGCTGCGGGAGTGGTGTTTCGACCGCCGGCTTGCTCTTCCAATGGCCGAGCATTCGCTCGAGCATCGGCACCAGCTCGGAAAGAGACACGTCTCCCACAACGATCAGTGTGGCGTTGTTCGGTTCAAAGTATGCGCCATAGAAAGCCTTCAGATCGTCAATCGTGATTTTGTTTACGCTGGCTTCATTGCCGTCACTCGGTCGACCGTAGGGATGTCCATCACCATAGAGCTTGCTCGCGAATATCTTGTTCGCAATGATGACCGGTTGGTCTTTTTGCTGAATGAGCGAAGTGAGGGCATCTTTCTTGATGCGGTCGAATTCCTTCTGTGGAAACGTTGCGTGGAGAAGCACATCGCTGCAGATATCAAGCGCGGTTGAAACATGTTCTTTGAGCGTCTGCAAATTCACGAAGCTCCCGTCATACGTTGTTGAGGCGGAAATGCTCGCACCGATGAAATCGAGTTCGTCTGCAACTTGGAGTGCTGTACGCTTCTCCGTTCCCTCGTCAATCATACGGGTCGTCAGATTAGCGGTACCAGGCTTCCCATCTGGATCAGCTGTCGTTCCAGTCCCGAGGACAAGGTTGAACTGAACCATGGGAACCTGATGGTACTCAACCAGCATCACCTTCAATCCGTTTTTCAGAACAGCACGCTGGATATTCGGTAGCCCGAGAGGTGGTGTCGGTCCTGGCGTTGGCTTTTTCGAGCGATCAACCTGACCGCGGACGTCGACTTGTCCAAAGACAAGAGCAAAGCAGAAAAGAAAGAAGAGAAGTTTCATGTCTGTTACTCCGTTATAGTTTGGGTCTTCTGGAGGTTTCCAAAGGAGTTAATCGCCCGCCTGGAGCTCTTTTTTCCCTAGAGGAACAACACTGAGAATAACTCGCCCGTCTGGCTTCAGATATCTACTCGCCACTTCCTGTACTCCCGAAGCGGTTGTTATCTTATATCTCTCCTGATCTTTATTGAAATATCCAGGGTCACCGAGGAAGGTGTTGTATGCATTGAGTCGGTCTGTCCTCCCACCGAATCCCCCTACGGATTGCAGCTGATAGACGAAGCTTGCTTTGATACCGTTTTTCGCTCGCTCGAGCTCACGAGTCTGTACGCCTTCTTTTTTCAGTCCCTCAATAATCTCTTCAATAGCGCTTTCGAGTTCCTTCAGCGTATGGCCCGGCTTTGCGGTGGCTGTGACACGGAACTGTCCCGCAATCTCATTCCCAGATTGAGAGACGCTCACATCCTGAGCGATTTGCTTTTCATACACAAGGGCTTTGTAAAGCCGGGAATTCTTTCCTCGTGTTAGAATCGCAGCCAGGAGGTCAAGTTCTGCGTCATCGGTCTGGTAATTGGGAACGGAAGGCCACACCATGTATAGTCGTGGGAGCTGGACACGGTCCTCCATCAACAGATATTTCTTGCCATCGACAGCTGTTCCTCGTACTTCCATTTTTGGGATATCAGGGATCTTTTTCAAACTTCCGAAATACTTCTCTACCAGTTCTTTTGTCTTTTTCACATCGATGTCTCCGCCGATACAGAGGCTGGCGGTATTCGCTCCGTAGTATCTCCGGAAGAACTCCGATACATCCTCGAGTGAAGCATTGGAGAGATCCTCCTGTGTTCCGATTGTGAGCCAATGATAAGGATGATCGGGAGGATAGAGATTCTCGTTGATCATCTTGCCAGCGAGGCCGTAGGGTTGGTTCTCATAGTTCTGTCTGCGCTCGTTCTTCACCACATCTCGCTGATTGTCAAGTTTCGCCTGGTCCATCGCATCGAGCAGAAAGCCCATGCGATCAGATTCAAGGTACAAGGCTAGTTCGAGGAAGTTACTTGGGACGAGCTCCCAGTAGTTTGTGCGGTCAGTGTTCGTTGAGCCGTTGAGGGTACCTCCGGCCTCCTGGAGAAACTTGAAATGTTCTCCCTTTCCCACGTGAGCAGAACCCTGGAACATCATATGCTCGAAGAGATGCGCGAAGCCTGTCTTCCCTGGCTTTTCACGCCCTGACCCGACGTGGTACCACACATTGATACCAACGACCGGAACCGAGTGATCCTCGTGCAGGATGATGTTCAGCCCATTGGGGAGAACGTATTTCTCGAACGGAACATTAACTTGCGTATGCACGATAGATGGAATGAAGGTGAGAAGAAAAAGAAAACGGTATTGTTTCATATGACCTCCGCATGACTTAGTCCCGTGAAAATTAGTTAGATCTCACAAGGTTTCTCTTCTCCTGCGGGAAAAAGAGCCGCCACCCTTGAATCTCCTCCGAAGTCCCTCTCTTCATATAGAGAGGGACTAGAGGGTGAGTTTGCTTCGCTAGGACTTCCCTGATCTTATCCAAAACCCTCGGCATGTTTTCCTCTATCTCTTCATTCTTAAAACGTACGACTTCAATCCCAAGATCGTTAATTATGTGTGTTCTTAGCTCATCGTAGTCTTTCTGGTAATCATGACTCCTGCCGTCAATCTCGACCACCAATCGATTCTCATGGCAATAAAAGTCTGCAATGAAGAACGTCTCTTTGTCCATGTATTTGAGGAAGAGAGGATGCTGCCTGAGAAACTTCTTTCCCATCAGTTTTCTGTTCCGGACTTCAGCCCAAAAGATCTCTTCGTTGCGCGTTGAGTTCTTGCGGAGCTTCCGACCCAGTTCCTTGGCTGCCTGGTAGAGGTTCTTGCTCATCTTCTTCCCATCCCAACTCATCCCCCGACCCTCGCCAGAGTTCGGCGAAGTCTGCCGACCTTCTCTTAAGAAGAGAAGGGGCGCGACCAAAGTTGGAGTTCACGCAAGGTAGACAGTCCAGTGTAGAGTGCACCCCAATCCTTGAAAACTAGTTAATGGCACTGGATTTAGCAGCAGGACACTTACTTGTTTGAGAAAGAGACTAGCTGGGCTTTCTCCAGAAGCTTGAAATAATTGTTCATCTTCACGAGCGATGTCCCAGGGTACTCTGCGTTCACAGCCTGATAGATATCAAGAAGACTTCGCTTACCGTCCACAAAATTCACTGCCTCCCACGCGGCGTTGCCCGTCAGACCGGAAACAGATTCTACAAGTTGAGCGCCAAGCTTCTGGACAAGATAGCCGTCTCCTAAAGGGGCCTTGAAAGAGTCCGCTCGGACCGGGATGATCCCCGCTGCTGTTCGCTCTTCAGAAGTCAGTTGGACCTGCCGTGGGGCGACGCCGCGCCGTTTACAGAGTCTCGTGTACAACTCTTTGACGTCTTGGCCACGCATTTGTTCAAGCTTATTGAAACTCTCAGCTATCGCATCTATGTACGTTTTCGCGTCCGACGACCCTGCAAAAATACTCGCAGAACGTATGCTTTCCAGCTCTCGTTGCCCTGCGCACTTCACGACATTGACTGCGTCTTTGTAACGTGTGTAAAGCTCCTCGGAAGAGCCCGCCGAACGCAAGGCAATCTCGGCGTTTGTCACGTCGTCAGAGAATCGACCGAGGGATCCGCGGTACATCTCATGGAGCAGCCATTCTGCTTCAGCGTCTGAAGCCGTCGCCATAAACCAAGCCGCACCTGCCGCGATGAAGCAAACTCGTTTCAATTCGGTTGGGTCGACCTTGTCGGGAGTATCCTGAGCAGTATGGTGGTAAGGATCTGGATGTCCAAGCATGGTCGCGGGGACTCCAACCGAGGCATCGTTAAAGAAGTAATGGTCGCTTCCACCGGTGTACGGAACGATCCGATAATTGAATGGCGCGCCGCTTCCGCGAAGCTCGGAAATCGGGAGCGCGGCCGTCAGCTTGACAAAGTGTTCAATGAGATCGTTAAGAAAGCTCGGTCTCGAGTCCGGAGTCCGCGTCGCGTAGAAGTATGAATCAGTTTTCTTCAGGTCTTCACCAATCATATCACAGTTGATAGCTGCGATAGTCTTCTTGCCGAACTCGGGATGAGCCTTGAGATAGGCAACTGTTCCAAAGAATTCAGAGACCCAGAGGAAGCGGATTGTCCGTTTCGGCGGTTCGATTTCTCCGCGTTCAATGAGCGCCTTGAGAGCACGCGCTATCTCGAGAAGGCCCGCACTGCCACTTGCGTTGTCATTAGCGCTTGGCTGTGGGTGATCGAGGTGACCGCAGAGGAGAACTTCCTGATCTGGATACGTCGAGCCTCTGATCGTTGCCGTGAGCATTTCAATCTGGCTCTCATAGAACTCCGATTCGACTTTTGCCTTCAAGACGACTTTCTTCCCACTACGCAAGAGATTTAAAAGCTCCTGAGCATTGTATTTGCTCACGTTGAACCCGAAGCCGAGAGAGTCTCTCTCGGTCCACTTGGGCCAGATGGCCGTGTACTGGAGAAGGTCGGGATGATCTTTGCGATCCCATTGAGGAATATATGTCACCATTCCAACAGCACCCCGCTTCTTGATTGCTTCACGCGCAACATTTCCGCTATAGGCGTAAGCCATCACAATTTTCCCGCGGACATCTTTGCCTTCGTAGTCTTTCGAATCGACACCGCTACCCACGTCTACTAGTTCCGCCGTAACGTCAGCCGGACCACTGTGTTTTACAAGCGAGTTTGGGATTTCTAAATAGTCTCCAAGCTTTTTCTCATACGGCTGAACCATCCAGAGCAGTGCATTCTTTGCTCGCCAGCCTATGGGCGTTTGCCATGTGTAGTACCATGTCTCCCCGTTGGAAGGCCAACCTTCGATGCGTGCATCTGCGTAGCCAAATTTTTCGAGCTGAGTTTTCACGTAGACCGCCGCATTGTGCCATCCTTCAGACGCCTGGATTCGCTCAAAGCGAGAGATCATCGTCACGAAGTCGTGTGCCCTCTCGCCTGAGAGTTCTTTGAGGATCGCATCTTGGACTTTTTGAGGAAGCAAACCCCTTCCGTCAGCGAAGGCAGGATGGGAAGTGATAACCAGAAATGCAACTGATAGAAGTGTCCGCTTCATAGGTTTTTTGTTCCACCCTTCTAATTAGCTGAATGGTTGCGGTTAGAATTTTAGCGTGATCTTCATGCCGCCCCTGACGGGGCTAGACTTGCGGTTACAAAATTTGCTCTATAAACATGTCGTCCCTGGCGGGACTTTCCATGTAAAAGTAAACTAGTTTTTGATACAATGCCAGCCCCCGAGGGGCGAAATGTTTATAGAAATAATACCTTTTTATCCTTCGAGAGAGCTCCTTAGGAGCGAAATGAAGATTGTCTCTTCCTCGTTCCATTTCAATGACGCAGCTTCTCGTGAATCCCACCATACGCTTTCTTGCCAACTGGAAGATACTTCTTGGGAAACTTTGCCACGATAGTGTAGTTCGGGTCCACGATTTGGGTAAGATCCGCTTGAGCAACCTGGGAAACCAGTTCGTATGCATCGTGGATATCGAAGCCGAAGTCCTGTGACAACCACATCACGAGCTCCTTAAATGCAATCCTCGCTGCGTCTTCAAGCGGGCGGTAGCTTCCAACTGCCATGAGGAATTCATCATCTTCCATCCTTGGCCACGAAATCGATTTCCCTTTGATGAGATCGACTTTCAGCTTCACTTCGAGCGCCGATTCTACAGCCGTCCCGATAATTTCTCCTGCACCCTGTGCGAGGTGTCCATCACCGAAATAGAGCATTGCACCTTGAACGTTCACAGGTAGATAGACAGTTGTCCCCTTCCGAGCTTCCCATGTGTCCATGTTACCACCGAATTGCTCTGGCACGACAGTCCAACGCACTTCATCCCGCTGAGGCGCAGTACCGATACACCCGAGAAATGGATTCATCGGAATATCGACGGAAAAATTTCCCGCGAGCGATTTATATTTTACAGTCCAATTCTTCTTATCGACTTCATACCACCAGACTTTTTCCGGAAGAGGTTCTTGGAGAAGAGCAGTGTAGTCTGTCCCCGTCAGCGCACCGAAACCCGGGAATGAGCTGCTGATCGCGTAGTCGCGAGCTGGCTGGAGGTCGATGATGTGAACGGCAAGGATGTCTCCCGGTTCAGCGCCCTCGATCGCAAAGGGTCCTGTTTGTGGATTGTCATGGCCGATGGGTGCAACTTTCGAGGGCAAATCTGTGGGGCTCTTCACCGCACCATCATAGCAATCCTCCGTCCACGTTTCCAGTATCGAACCCGGCTTCAGGCTCATCACTGGTGGATGACCACCAAAGGTGTATTTGAGTTCATCGTGCTTTGGAACATATTTAACTGTCTGCGAGTACAGACTCCATGGAAGTAAAAGGGCAAGCATGGGAAGAAGGCGAATAACTTTCATGGCAGCCTCGCAGGATTGAGATTCGCTGAAAGAAGCCTCGCCGGACGGCAAGAAATTGAGGTGACCAAACTTACAAAATCCTCTTCCCAAATGCTATAGCGAAATCCTCGAAATGGAAGAGAGGACAATGGGACTCTGTGGGGAGTAAGCTAATCGCCCATGATGAGTGAAGAGACTTGACATTAGACCTTTTCTGCGCTAATTTAGTACAAGGGGTTTTGGAATGAACAACCATGCCTGAGCTCGAAACAGTCACATTAGAGAAAGTTCTCAAGGGGCATACGAAGGAAGGTGTGCTCTACGAAAAACTCCCCAAAGACTGGGTGCGGTGCTATAGCTGCGGCCACCGCTGCAAAATACCTCCCGGGAGAGATGGCATCTGTCGTGTGCGTTTCAATGTCGGCGGAGAGCTCCAAGTGCCCTGGGGATATGTTGGATCGATGCAATTGGACCCCATCGAGAAGAAACCATTCTTCCACGCGTTTCCTGGCGCGCGTGCATTAAGCTTCGGGATGCTCGGATGCGACTATCATTGTTCTTACTGCCAGAACTGGGTGACGTCGCAAGCTCTTCGAGACCCCGTCGCTGGCGCACCACCTGAGTACGTCTCCCCCGAACAGTTCGTTGATCTCGCATTGCGGCACAAAGCTCGAGTGGTCACGAGTACCTACAACGAGCCACTCATTACGAGTGAGTGGGCAATCGAGATCTTCAAAGTTGCCCGAGAGATGGGGCTCGTTACTTCGTACGTCTCGAACGGAAATGGAACGGCGGAAGTCCTGGATTACATCCGCCCGTGGGTCGACCTTTACAAAGTCGATCTGAAGGGATTCAATGACAAGAGCTATCGGAAGCTTGGCGGTCTCCTGCAGAACGTCTTGGACACAATCAAGATGTTGAAGGAGCGAAAATTCTGGGTGGAGATTGTTACGCTGGTAGTCCCAACTTTCAACGACTCTGACGACGAGCTGAAGGAGGTCGCGGACTTCATTGCCTCAGTCGACGTAAACATTCCCTGGCACGTGACGGCGTTCCACAAAGATTACAAGATGACCGACCTCGACAATACCCCGGTCAAGACTCTCCTACGCGGCGTTGAGATAGGGCGGAAGGCCGGACTTAATTACGTATACGCTGGTAATCTCAGTGGTATGACTGGCGAGTACGAAAACACCTACTGCCACTCCTGCCGCGCTCTCCTTATCGAGCGCTACGGCTTCAAGGTCCTCAAGAATACCATCGTGAATGGCTCCTGTCCGAAGTGCAAAACTAAAATCCCAGGCGTCTGGGACGAGGAGGACTTGAAGGGGTTGAGGGCGTTCAGCCTGCCGAAGAACTAAGAGATCGCCACTGCATTTCAATTCGAAGAGAGCATCGAACCGGCAAGTGCCCTTCGATCGCAACTGAATCCTTGCGTCTCTCTAATTGTTTTTGTATGCTATCACTCCAACGACAATTGAAAACTGAGGATAGTGTAGTATCAAGATTGCTCGACATCATGGCACATGGAAAGTTTCCACAGACGACTTCTAAATCAATCAAGGAGATATAGTCATGCCGAAGCGGAATCCAGGAAAGCGAACGGGGGCGGTTCTTCGAAAGCTTGATGAAGTAATCGATCGTTATGCGATGCTAAAGCATCCATTCTACAAGAGCTGGGAGGAAGGAAAGCTGACTAAAGAGATCCTGGCTGAGTATGCTAAACAATACTACGCACACGTCCAAGCATTCCCTATGTATGTAAGCGCGGTTCACTCTCACTGCGAAGACAGTACTGCCCGCCGCGTGCTTCTTGAGAATTTAATCGAAGAGGAGCGCGGAGACGATAACCATCCCGAACTCTGGCTCCGCTTTGCTGAAGCACTCGGCGTGACACGAGCCAGCGCTCAGTCCGCTGAACTTCTTCCGTCCACTGTCAAATCTGTAGAGACAATCAGGAAGCTGACGCAGAGTGAGGATTACCGCGAAGGAGTCGCAGCGCTCTATGCTTATGAGTCGCAAGTTCCCGAAGTCTCACGATCGAAGCTACAGGGACTGAAGAAGTTTTACGGCATAGACGACCCGCGCTCTGTTGCATTCTTCGCCGTCCACGCAGACCTCGACATCATCCACCGGCAGGGCGAGCGATATATCCTCGGTCAAAACTGCTCGACACCTACCACCCAGGAACACGCTCTGCGCGCTGCGGAAGAGTCTGCAAAAGCACTGTGGCACTTCCTTGATGGGGTGTATGAAGCGTATGT
>CAYHSB010000054.1:0-9829 GCA_964359185.1 uncultured Chitinophagales bacterium | reverse complement strand
CGTCGCTTCGCTCCTCGCGATGACATCGAAAAACCTTTTTCAACACCCTGCTAGATAATGCAGAGGGGTTTTCCTCAAGTAGGCTGCGGAAAAAGGTCCCTCTTGACGCTTGCTATTTCTCCAACCGCTTTGTTCTCAAAGCTTCCACTAATCTAGGCAAGATCTCCCCTGCTTTTCCGATTAGGCTTTCGTCTGCAACGCCTGAGAGCGGTGTGGTTTCAGCATTGATCTCAACGATGTAAGCACCTCCCTCCTTCGCCGTCAGTGGCAGCGACGCCGCGGGGTAGACGATTGCTGATGTACCAATCGAGAAAAATACATCAGCACCTCGAGCTGCGCGTTCTGCCAATTCCCACTGGTCCGATGGGAGAAGTTCTCCAAACCATACGACGTCTGGGCGGATGAGTCCTTTGCAGTCAATGCAGTGTGGCGCAGAGCTTCCGAGAGTAAGCTCCTCATTGCGAAAACGTCGGCCGCAATCGATGCAGTAGTTTCGCTCAATGTTACCGTGTAGCTCGTAAACTCTTGTACTCCCTGCTCTCCGATGGAGGTTGTCGATATTCTGGGTGACAATGGCGAACTCTTGAAAGAGCTTCTCCATCTCTGCAAGGGCATAGTGTCCAGGGTTAGGCTTGACCTCGGCAATGAGCTTCTTCCGATATGAGTACCATTCCCATACAAGGTCTGGGTTCCTAATGAAGGCGTCGAAGTTCGCCAGCTCTTCCGGTTTGAATTTCTTCCAGAGTCCCTCGTTTCCTCGAAACGTCGGAACTCCACTTTCGGCCGAGATACCCGCGCCGGTCAAGACCGCAACCGCGGTCGCTGAAGCTAGCTTCTCAAGTAGTCTTTCCGAAAACACACTTACGTCACTCTTTTTGTTGAGTGGGCTGAAGGGTCAAGAGATCCCAGCCTGATCGTTCGATCTCAGTTCGATCAATGACAAGACGATGGTACTCCCCGTTCAACCACAGTCGGCTTTGGTCGTCGTAGTGTTTGTGGAGTGGTTGCCCGGATTCTCCGGAAGTGATGACAATGAGCAAGGATGTCGAGTCGGAGAGATCCACAATCTGTCTCATGGACGAGCCTACGAGCTGCTTGAATGGCTTCGTTAGATTGTATTCTCCACTGTTAATTGTAGTACTCGCCCCTCCGGTTTGGAAAGGGCCAATGTTAAAAATCTTACTCATCCCAGGGAATCGACCGAAGAGGTGTTCAAAGGTTACCTGATGGAGCTTTCCCCATTGCCACGTTTTCAATTCACCCCCGAGTCGGGATCTCAGCTCCTGGATCGCGTCGACAAGACTCTTACGGACGATATCATCGCGCATCTCGCGTTGGAGTGTCGTGATGTCATCAAACCAAATCGAAGTGCTGTCGCGGAGAAGCCTGCTTGTTACTCTGTAGGGAACGTTTGCAAGGAGAAGATAATTGTTGAAAAGCTCGTTTCCCATCTCGTCACGATAAATATTATAGAGGAGCTTTATGAAGAAAGCGTTGAAGATCGATGACGCAACATCATCTTTCCGAAGAGCATAGCCCCAATTCCGGAGGTACGTGAATGCCGTGTTCACCTGATCGTCGGATAAGCTCACTCCCTCAAACGCCCGTAGGATGAAAGGGACAGTTTCGCGAGCATGCGGTGAGACAATGTCCCTCTGCATTAGTTGAAAATCTTCAACTGAAAGTCTCTCCTTGCTTCTGAGAAGTTCCTCGATTCTTATGATGCGTGAGGGAGGCTCCCAGAAGTTAGAGAGATAGTGCGGGTACGAGTCATCGACGATCTTATTATTCGCTGTTGCGACATAATGTCCCGGAGGATTGAACAGATGTGGAAGCTTCTCGAACGGGATAAAGCCCGTCCAGTCGTAGTCGTTCGTCCACCCCGGACTTGGGGTCGCTGGTTTCTGTCGTTTCCGGATGGGCACTCGAGCTCCCAGCCAGTATCCGATGTTTCCCTGATCATCCGCATAAATGAAATTCTGGCCGGGGACTGTGAACCCACGAAGACCTTCCTGAAACTGATTCCAATTCATTGCTTTGTTGATGAGGAGCATGGCGTGGATCTCATCACTCATCTCGTACCCCGTCCACCGGAGACTCAGAGGGGAGTTCTTCTCGTGGTCAGTTTTGTATACTTGGTATTCAAACAGCGGGAAGGAATGGACGTCGCTCACAATTGGCCCTCGATGCGTTTCGCGAATCGTCAGGGTATCTGGATGGTTACCGCGGACGGGAATCTCTTCTTCCCACACTTTTAGTTCTCGCCATTGGCCGTCCGAGAAATACGCACGGGGATGAAGAGAATCCAGTTTTTCAATATAGAAATCTGCATCGTCGATCATCCCATTTGTTAAGCCCCATGCAATGTGTCGGTTGCGACCGATGACAACTCCAGGTGCTCCAGGGATGGAAACTCCCGCAACGTCAAATCCACCTCCTGAGAGATGAATCTCATACCACCGCGAAGGTGCTGGTAGACTAAGGTGCGGATCGTTCGCAAGGAGAGGCTTACCAGTACTGGACTTCTCTCCACTTACAGCCCAATTGTTGCTTCCGATTCCAGTTCCTTCGATGCCAAAAAACCTCCGGTAGGCCTCATCAACCTCTCTCAATCCTGTTGACGCATATGGGTATCTCTTGCCGGTAGTGCGAGGGACAATGATCGGTCCGTCCTCCGGATACGTCGGGAAGATTTCCTTTGCCTTCTGTTCTCCAAGCTTGTTTACAAGGTCGCCAAGGGTAAGGTCAACCCACCAGGACATGTTGAGTTCCCACGCTTCAAGACGAACAATCATGAGGCTGTGCTCGATTGTCCATGGCTCTGGAGCGATGTCGAGGATGTCGAATTCAATGGGGAGCTTTCCCGTGTGAGCGGCGAGGAAAGAATTCACCCCCCTCACGTATGCTTTGAGAAGTCTTCGAGTGGCTGGATGAAGATTCTTCTCGAGCCGTTGAGCCAATCTCCTGAACCCGATAGTGCGAAACATCTTGTCGAAATCGAGTGTACGCTGGCCAAAGACCTCCGACAACCTTCCCTCTCCAGCTCGCCGCGACAGTTCCATCTGCCAGAGTCTGTCTTGTGCGTGGACGTATCCGACCGCGAACATGAGATCCTCGTCGGTTTCTCCGAAGATATGAGGAACACCGAGGTTATCCCGATAAATTCGCACGGAAGATGAAAGGCCAGAAGTAGCAACAACTCCCTCAGTCTTGGGGAAAGATTTTGTAAGCTGGTATCGAAGGAAGAGGACAATAGCGACTAAGATTATAACAAGAGTTCCAAGAATTCCGATGATGAGTTTCTTCTTCTTTGACACGTAGCGATTCTTTGAAGTGAATAGAAAGGCGTCTTAACGGAGTGACAATCTACGGAAGAAAACTGTGTGTTGCAAGAAGTGAAAAAAGGAGGTCAGAATCCGGTGCGAATCCCAAAGGCAAGTGAAGGACCGAGGTAGTTCCCCCGATGAAAGAGAGAGCGGCTCGCGAACGTGGTCAGAGCATAGACTCCTCCTTCGAGATAAAGTGCGAGGCCCACACCGAATGAGGCTTCGAGTCCGATGGCGTTGTACACTTCTCCTCCCAACCCAAGACTTAAGTGGGAGACGCTTCGCTGAAAATCAAGGCCTTGCGGGAACCCAAAAGCAAGGACAGGACCAACAGTACTCACTACGTAAAAGGCCCAATCGAGCGAGGGGAGCGCTTGACGAAAAAGTTCGTTACGGATTCCAAATCTCAGCGGAAGCAGCACACCCCGCTGAGTGTAGACAGCACCATCGATCGTTTGGTCTGCAAAGTCCGTAGCTGAAAGAATTCCGCCTCCGAAGACGAAGTTCGTTCTGCTCGGCCGGCCAAGGCGGTGAAACCCAATTGCCCCCGCTCCGTAGTCAGTTGCTGCCATCAACACTCTTGTGCTCTTCTTTGCAAGAGAGGAGGGTGTCTCCACCCCCGAGGTTTGTGCAAGCAATAGGGAAGAAGTTAGAAGGATGATGCAAAGACTCGTGCAGCTGACTTTAAGGTGCATAGGAGCTTTCCAGGATCAGAAATGGTATGAGATGGTGAAGAGGAGGTTGTTTGTTGTGACACTTTCGTCAGTTCTTGAAGTCTGGTCGTAGTTCACGTGGAATGTATCCCAAGAGCCATGTGCATACGCCACGTCGATGAAGACTGAAGCCTGGAGTGCAAGACCGATACCGCCTGTGACATACTTCTGAGCAAAAGATGATGGGTCTCCTTCAAAAGGTGAAGGCTGATAGACGAATCCGCCGCGAAGCCGCACGTCTGTATCCGGAATAGCGTACTCCGCCCCGGCGCGCAAATTCGTTGTAGCACGAAAGAGAGATTTAATATCATGGTTCTTCTTTGTGAGTCCACTGATATTGGAGCTCGGGTTCTTGAATTCCATTTCCCCCCAGTCCGCGTATTCTGCATCTCCGGAGATCACCAATCCTCCAGCATTGAGAGAGATTCCCCCGCCAAAGACGAACGGTGTCTGGACGTCGTATTCAGATCTTCCGCTCACGCTCGCTGTGTACTGATAGACGCCCTTCTTATCTGGAGTCTTAAAGACACTTAGACCATCAGTCTGGAATTTTTCCTTTACGGTGTATCGGCTTGGAGCTTTCACAGTGATCCCGAAGCGTGCACGATCTCGAATATTGTAAAGCATTCCAATCTTAAAACCGTACCCGGATAGCTCCCAATCGATTGCGTTGTCCACCACAAGCTGCTGGAAATCAAACGGCGGCTTAGTGTATAATCGCTTCGCGTCCTCTTCGATGAAATTCCGAGTGTATGAGTAAGAACCTGAGATCAGCGTGAGGGTTGCGCCCATGTAGAGTTTCGGGATGATCTCGAGGGCGCCTGCGATCGTCCAGTTCTTTACCCCGTCATTTTCAAGAACCGAGCCCCTCTGGCCCACGTTCTGTTGGATCGGCGTGTAGCCCGTGCTGTCCTCAAGGTACAGCTGCCAAGCCAGATCCTGGTTCTCGTCAGGGTCGTAGAGAGAAGGGATAATCGAACTCACGGCATTGAAGCCGTTGAAGGCGAGTGCAGTGGTGAAGTCTGCCGATCGGTTGTAGCCAAACGCAAGTGTCAGACTACCACGCCTCGTCGGGAGGGGATAGACAAAGCCAGCGCTACTCAGACTCGTGGAATTATTCGAGAGGCTACTTGATTGCCCAAAGAAAGTACTCTGATTCTTGTAGCCAAGATGACCGATTCCACCGGATATCTCATAATATCTAATCTGTGCAAGACCCGCGGGATTCCAATAGACAGCCGTGAAATCGTTAGCAATCCCAGTGTATGCGCCGCCCATTGCCAGTGCCCGCGCACCAACGCTCAGCCCGGAAAGAGAAAGTCGGAGAGCGTCTTCAGGAAACTGCGCGAAACTTCTCGTGGTCATGAAAATCAGCAGGTATCCAATAAAAAGAACTATCCTCTTTGTGCTCATCGCCATCCTCAATGATGTTTCCTCACCACTATGTTATCGAGATCCTCTGCCGCTACCACCACTACGACCGCCTCCCCCACTGCTACCACCACTGCGGCCACCTCCTCCACTGCTTCCACCGCTCCCGCCGCTTGAACTGCCTCGGCCTCCGCCATCACGTGAACCACCGCTCGAAGGAGGACTGTAGCTCGGGACGGAGTGAGGTGCTGGAGGGTTGTAGGATTCTCTCCCTCCACTGCGCTCCTTGCGACCACTATCTCGTGAGCGTTCGTTCCCTTCATTCCCTGACCCGTCCTTATCGGGAGTGCGAACTGGAGGAAGATAATTTGGAGGGGGAATATTTTGTCGCCGGCCCTTGTCACCGTCACTTCTCCGTGAGCCACCGTCACGCCCACCGCTGCGCCCCTCCCCTCGACGCTCACTTCCACCGGATCCTCGACCCTGAGTTGCCTCCGTTCTACGGCCCCTCTCGGTACGACCAGACCCGGTCTTTGTGGTTACGCCCGGGGTACTACCTCGACCTCCCGAGCTTCCCGTGACAGTTGAATTTCCACCTGTCCCAACTTGAATCGCCGGCGGCGGTACGTAACCCGGCCCGCGTGTAGACCCCGATCCTCGGATACCTGTCGTCGAGCCGCGTGTGCTTCCGAAATTCCTCGAGCCATAATGTGCATCCCCTGCTCTATAATAAACTCGTGGATAGTTGTAGAAGCCGCCTCCATAATATGGATATCCAAATCCGTAGTTGCGATAGTTCCACCATGGGTAACCGTACCCTATGAATGGAGTCCCGCAAATCCATGGGTCATAGTAGAAGGGATCGTAGCAATCCGAATAGAATGGATCGTAGTGCCAGCCCCAGTAGTACGATGGATAATAATAGCTGAAAGAGAATCGATAGAACGGCGAAGGCCAGTACCTGCCAAAGTAGTAGTTGTTTATCACACTTCCGGCTGAATCCTCCGGTGTTCCGTAATACTCTTGTTCGCTACGCTGCTGATACTCATCGGTATCTTCTCCTTCCTCGCGAACGGAGCCGACCTGTGTGTAACATCCCGCAATGCTCAATGCGAGGGCAAGGCCAAACACCTGTAAGCCGTAGAAGTTCATTATCTTTTTCATGTTCATACCCTCCTGAGATTGAGTAGGCTGATCATTAGTATCAAAGACCACTCATCTGAGAAAACAAGAACGGTGCCAAAAAGGTCTCGCCAAAAGATTTAGAGATGCCGTTTTCCCTCCCTATTTAGATGAAATTTTCCATGGATTTGCACCATCAATCGGAAGGTTCGAATCGCGTTCACAATAGTATACAACCGGAAACGAATCGTGCATTTTTGGGAACATTCCTCTAGAAGTACCTGACATACTCTAACTTCAAAATACGGTTCGCAAAGCTTTGTTGTGGCTGATTTTTCACGAGGTTTTTCAGATCGAAGCCAAGGACAAAACCATCTGCGATGGACCAACGCCAGCCAAGATTCAGGTAACCCCGACCGCGTCCGAGGGCCCTCTTGTGATCATCGTTTGTCCCGAGATTGTACTCTGCGAGGAGGGTCATCGATGGTCCAAGCGTTTTTTCCAGGCCCAAGAACCCATTAGGATCACCGTCGTCATCGTTGCGTTCGAGGCTGTAGTTAAAACCCCCGTGAATGCTTAAGTAACCTAGAAAAGAGTAGTTCTTGCTTGCGATGATGAAGAATCCGGGCGACTTGATCGTGTATCTCTTTGTACTATCAATATAGGGCTCTTTCCCTTGCGAGTCAAATCCAATTGCAATGGCGGCAAATCGAACGGTTTCGTCGGCAATCCTCCACTTGACATTCAAACCGGGGGCTTTGTAAAATGTTACTTTCTTCGAACCCAGGACACTCCCTGCTCCATAGGAGATCCCAACGTTTACTCTGCTGAGAATCCCGAAGGAGAAGGAAACGAGTAAACCGCCCTCTTGGAAGAATTCTACGCCAGACGAAAAACTACTCTTGGGGAGGACCCCGGCTGTCGGGAAATCGATGATAGCTCGCGGTTCGATATTTGATTCTCTTCCCACAACGCGAACTGCCGGGGGAGATTGAGCAAATGCTTCAACGCCGACAAAGCTGAGGATGATGAGAACTAGAATGAACAAGGGAAACTTTTGATCCTTCAATGCTTTTCCGTGAGAACAAGTAGTGGAGGAATTAGCGTGATTTTTTCCAGACCGTCCCGTCTTTCTTGTCTTCGAGGATGACGCTGAGTTTGGAGAGTTCATCACGGATTTTATCTGAGAAACCCCAGAGCTTGTTTGCTCGAGCTTCAGTTCGGAGATCGACGAGGAGTTGAATGAGACGGCGCTCATCATCAGTTGGAGTGAGAGTTGGCCCACCGGCCTCATCGACTTTGATGTCTTCTGCCGCAAAGATCGATAGTGTCCTTTTTGGCAAGAGAAGCTTATCAGTTGACGAAGGAACGATGCCAAGAATTCTCTCGCCTCCAAGTTCGGAGTACAAATCGTCTATTCTTTGGACTGAACTTCTTGAGAATTTCTCACCCGAGTTAAGAAGTGCGTTGACTTCTTTAGTGTATTGAAATAACACTGCGATCGCTTGAGGCGTGTTGAAGTCGTCGTTCATTGCCTCAAGGAAGCGGGCTTTGTACGAGTCCAAAGGTACGTCGGCTTCGTGCCCATCTGCGCTCGTTCCAATCTGATCTCGAAGGTTGCGGACGGTATTGTGGAGTCTCTCAAGCCCCTCGTCAGCCGCCCCGAGCGCCTCCTCACTAAAATCAAGTGTACTACGGTAGTGACTCTGGAGGATGAAAAATCGCACGACGAGAGGATCGTGCTTCTTAAACGCATCCTTGAGCAAGATGACGTTGCCGAGCGACTTCGACATCTTCTGCCCGTTGACCGTCACAAGATTGTTGTGAATCCAGTATTTCACGAAAGGCTTGCCCGTTGCACACTCGCTCTGTGCGATCTCGCATTCATGGTGAGGGAACTGGTTGTCCATTCCGCCGCCATGAATGTCAAAGGTCTCGCCAAGGTACTTCATCGACATGGCCGAGCATTCAACGTGCCAGCCTGGATATCCTTCTCCCCATGGGCTTGGCCATCGCATGATGTGGCCTTTCTCAGCCTTCTTCCAGAGGGCGAAGTCCGCAGGGTGCCTCTTCTCGGTGCGAACTTGGACTCTTGTGCCTTCGACGATCTCATCGAGGCTCCTACGAGAAAGCTTGCCGTAATCCTGAAACTTGCGCACGTCAAAGTACACCGAGCTGTCTCCTTCGTAGGCGAAGCCTTTCTCAATCAATCGCTTGACAATTTCAATTTGCTCGATGATGTGGCCAGTTGCGCGTGGGGAAATATCAGGCCGTATTATCCCGAGCGCATCCATGTCTTCAAAGTAACTGCGGGCGTACTCTTCGGCAATTTCCATCGGATGCTTCTGTTCAATCTTGCTCTGTCTGATGAGCCGATCCTCACCTTCATCCGTGTCGCCCAAGAGGTGACCCACATCGGTGATATTCTGGATGTACGTCACCTTGTATCCAAGATACCGGAGGTACCGGACGATGACATCGAACGAGACGTAGCTCTTCGCGTGTCCGATGTGCGAATGGCCATAGACGGTCGGGCCGCAGACGTAGATGCCGACACGGCCTTCATTGACAGGGATGAATTCCTCTTTTGTTCGACTGAGTGTGTTGTAGATTCGCAATGCCATTTTGTTTAATGCTTGCTATTCCTATTGCTCAAAGGCAACCCCCTCATCCCGCCGTCTTTATCCCTTTCAGATACTTATTGTACCAGTTCAACACTCGATTCATCTGATCGAGCTGATGAGCTTTCTCGAGCAACCCGTGCGGCTCTCGTGGATACGTGACGAACTCTGTCGGTACACCTTTCCACTTGAGGGCCGCATAGAGCTCTTGACTCTGTCCAATCGGGACGCGGAGATCCTTCTCACCATGCAGAATTAATGTCGGGGTGTTCGCATTCTTGATGTATGCGATTGGTGAACGCTTCAAGTACAGTTCCATGTTGTCATACATCATCGCGTCCCAGTGGACGAGCGAGTTTTCCCAGAAAATATCCGAAGTGCCTGTCATGCTGTACCAGTTTGTGATGCCAGCGAACACTACCGCAGCCTTGAACCGATTGCTCGCCGTCGCTGCCCATGCCGAGGTGTAGCCACCGTAACTACCGCCCCCAATCCCGAGTCGATCAGCGTCCGCGATTCCCTGAGCGATGAGGTTATCAGCGCCGGCGACCATGTCATCGAACTCTTTTCCCATCAAATCGCGATGGTCAGCCATCGAGAACTCGACCCCTCGGCCAGTGCTGCCGCGGTAGTTTGGCATGAGAACAGCATAACCGTTCGCGGCCAGAAGCTGCGT
>CAYHSB010000053.1:0-9862 GCA_964359185.1 uncultured Chitinophagales bacterium | reverse complement strand
CACCATTAGGGCCGAATTTCTGGTTTCGATAATCAGTGACCTTCTTCTCGAGCTGCACCAGTTCCCGCTCTGTCTCAGCTCTTGTCTGATCACTCATGATGAGTTTCTTCTTGTCATATTCTTCGTACTTCCGCTGCCACTCGTTCTGCAACTTCGTGATCTCTGCCTGCCACTGGGCTACGAATGCGTCGAGTTGCTTCTGAGCGTCCTGCCCCTCGGGCAACTTCTGCATGATCGTTTGAGAATCTACATAACCGATTTTTGCCTGCCCACGAACTGTGCTCGCACACAAAATGAGCAAGGCGGGTACCACCCAAAAGGATTTCATTCTCACACCGGAATTGTTGAACATCGGTCTTTCCTCACTTGTAGCTTCACTGCTCGGTATCGATTAGTGCTATTTCCCTCGTTTAAGCCGGTCAAGGACCTTGAAGGTAACATCGAATTCTGTGTCCCCGTAGAGAAGGACAGGAACCTCCGCTCCTTTGTCAAAGACAAAACTCATCCCTTCCTCTTTCGCCACCGCCTGAATTGCTTTGATGATCTTGTCCTTCACAGGAGTCATGGTTTTCTCTTGAAGTTGTGATAGCTCACCACCCTGCCCGAGTTTCTTGTTCCGAAATTCAACGATCTTCTGTTGCTCAGCAAGAAGTTTCTGCTCCTCTGCCAACTTCGCCGGATCATTGAGCATTGCCTTCTTCTTATCATACTCCTCCAATCGGGTTTGATATGCCTTTGCCATCGTATCGACTTGTTCTTGCCACGCCTGTAAGGATGCCTGAATCTTCTTCTGCGCTTCAAGCGCTTCGGGGAACTGCTGGATGATGACTTGCGAGTCGACAAATCCAAGCTTGAGGCTCTCCTTCGCAGCGCTGCGCTTGGAAGTCTGACCCACAGCAATGCCGGTAACTATGATTACTGGGATGACTACCGCTAGCAATCTGATGAGAAACCGCCTACGGTAGGAGCGAAATGAATGTGTCTTCACATGCACCTCTTGCGTTTGTTGGATTTCGGTGGCTGGTGATCGACTTGAAAGTGCCTCTCAAGGTTAAAATCAAGCGCGGGTTTCCAACTTATCCCCTTCACTAGAATCCTCTACCGAATTGGAAATGAAAATGCCATCCATCCGGCTTGCCGTCTTTCGGAAGGACATCATCAAAACCGTAAGCGTAGTCAAAACCTATAAGGCCAATCGGGTTGATAAGGAGCCTCGCCCCAATGCCTGCGGACCGACGCAAGTCGAAGGGGTCCGTGTCTTTCCAGCTACGCCACACATTGCCCGACTCTGCAAAGGCCAGCAGGTAGATCGGTATTGGATTTACAGAGAGAGAATATCGAAGTTCAGCAGAGTACTTTGCAATCGATCGACCGCCAAGAATCTGTCCCTGTTCGTTTGTTGGGCCTACACTGCGGTCTTCGTATCCTCGCAACGGTGTCGTTGCATAGTACGATGCTAGACCTGTCCCACCCATCCAGAACAATTCCGTAAATGGAATGATTGTTCCTTGTCGGTGTCCAATAACCCCTATGAGTGTGTTTGAGTAGAGAACAAGTCGGCTCGATCCGAACAGCGGCGTGTGCCAGTCCGCGCTCAGAGAGTACTTTTGGTAGCTCGTATTTCCTGGGAGGAATGGCTTGCCCGAGAGCTCAATAGAGAGGGAGAAACTAGAGCCGCTGGTCGGAAAAACCGGATTGTCAATACTGCTCCGTGAAATTGTCTGTTGGAGATTGAACTGACTGTATGTTCCCTCCTGGAGCAGACCCTGACCGTTCTTCACATCGTACCGCTGAAAACTGAAAGTCCAATCACCGCGGAAATAGTTGTCCGGCCAACTGAATCGGCGACCGAGCCGGAAAGATCCTCCCGTGCGACGTTCGTCAAATCCTAGTATGGTTCTGGTATCGAACAAACTCACTCCAAAGGATGTTGGGGTATCTAGCAGCCAAGGCTCCAAGAAGCCGATGGAGAAAGTCCGAAAACGGCTTGACTCACCGAACTGCCAATCAAGATTGAGGCTCTGTCCTCCTCCTCCAGCAAGCGGGTCAGTAATCGAGAAGTTGTTGAAGGTCAGACCTAAAGCCCCAGTAAACCCGAAAGTACCGCTGTATCCAACGGATGCGTTGAAACTGTCGCTCGATTTCTCTTCCACCTCGTAAGTCAGATCGACAGTTTGATTGTCCGGATTGAGGCTGTAATCGGGTTTGATCTTTTCGGGGTTAAAATAATTCAAGACAGAGAGCTGGCGAATGCTTCGGATGATCACCGCTCGGCTGAAGTAATCACCCGGACGTGTGAAGAGCTCGCGACGGATAACCTTTTCCTTCGTCTTTGTATTCCCCCTGATGAAAACGTGTCCGATCTTAAATTGATTTCGTTCAAAGACGCGAATCTTCACGTCAAGACTGTCGTTGACAACGAGTGAGTACTCAGGGTCGAGATTAGATGTGAGATAGCCATTATCAAGGTACAGGGATGACACATCGGTTTGGTCTTCATTCCCACGTAGATTCATCTCAAACTTCTCCGCATTGAAGACATCGCCTTTCTTGAATCCCAGCCTCGCGCTGAGAATTTCAGCGGGATAGACCTTGTTCCCTTCCCACGTGATATCCCTTATTCGGTACTGGGAGCCTTCGCGGACTTTGATGTGGACAAGCAGATCCTCCTTGTTCTGATCGTAGGAGAGAGAGTCGGAGACAACTTCGGCGTCGCGATAACCATTCTTGTGATAGAAATGCAGAATGGATTTCTTATCTTCTTCGTATTTCTTTCGATCGAACCGCGCCTTCTTCCAGAACTTCCACCATTTTTTCTCACTGGTTTCCTTCATCTCCCCCTTGAGGTCGCTGTCATCAAAAGCCATGTTCCCTTCGAACGAAATCTGCTGCACCCGCACCTGCTTGCCTTCGTCGATGTTTAATTTCAGAACGGACTTTCCGGCGGCGTTCGCGTCCTGCGCTTCAGCGAGCTCAGCTTTCACTGTGGCCTGGAGGTAACCATCCTCCTCATACAACTTCTTTACGGTCTTTACAGTCTTTTCGATCTCGAGAGGCGTGATGAGCTGACCACGGACGACATTAATCTTCTTCAGAAGATCGTCATCGCTCTGTTCGCTATTCCCTGCAAACTCGACTCGCTCTAAACGAGGATGCTCTTTTACTCGGATGAGGAGGTAGATACCATCAGCAACCTTGTTTTCAATGAGAAGCTGGACATCCGAGAAGATCTTCAAGGCCCAAAGCCGTACAAGAACCTGCCCGCTTTGGGACCCAGGGATTGTAATCTCATCCCCCACCTTTAGGCCCGAATTGCCAATGATGGCACCCGCTTCGGCTGTCTTATTCCCTTCGACAGAGATGCCGAGGATTTTGTATGCCTCCGGCTTCGCCTCCTGGGCCACCGCAAGGTTTACAAAGCCGAGCATGCTAATGAGCGCGACTGTCAGTATAAAAAAGAGTGAGAATGGACTTCGTTTCATGTTTGTCTAGAATGCTCCAACGGATCTCACTGCGATTAACTTGTTGAGATTACCTTCGGGACAGTACTACTGGACGCCTTTTTCCGAACTTGCTCACTCACCATCCCAAAACGACGCTCGCGTCCTTGAAAGTTCCGTATCGCCTCATAGAGATCCCTCCGGCGAAAATCCGGCCAGTACCGCTCACTGATATAGAATTCCGAATAAGCAAGTTGCCAGAGTAGGAAATTGCTCAGACGAAACTCACCGCTTGTCCGGATGAGGAGATCGGGATCAGGCATGTCCTTCGTCGCGAGATACCTGGCTACCGTTTGCTCATTGATGTTCTCCACGTTGAGTCGGTTCCGCTGAACGTCCTCAGCAAGTTTCCTGACAGCGTTTGCAAGATCCCAGCGTCCACTGTAGCTGAGGGCAAGGTTCAGTGTGAGACCAGTATTGGTCCTCGTCTTATCCATCGCCTCGAAGAGTTCATCGTGGACTTCGTGCGGCAACTCTTCGATTTCGCCGATGCAAGTGAGACGGACATTGTTCTCGTGCAGACGGTCGGTTTCGTCGCGCAGAGCCTTCAACAGGAGGCGCATGAGCGTCGAAACCTCCTCCTTCGGTCGCTTCCAGTTTTCGGTGGAGAAAGCGTAAAGTGTCAGATGTTTGACGCCGAGCTGTCCACACACTTCAACAATATCGCGAACAGAGTTGACCCCCTGCCGGTGACCAGCAACGCGGGGGAGCCTACGTTCTTTGGCCCACCGTCCATTTCCATCCATAATGACTGCGATGTGAACGGGAATAGGCCCCTGCTGTTTCAGCTGATCCTGAATCTTCTTGTCCTCTGGGGTCGGCAGGTTGTATTTTCTCGCCACAGATTGCCTCGATAGCAGAATCTTCAAGGTTTTGCCCTCTGAATTCGTTGCAATCTAACCTTTTTCGCTGGAAAAGTCAAGGAAAGTTGCTGCTTCAGCTCAGAGCCTACGAGCCAGGCCAGGAAACCAAAGGACTGTAGGAATGCCGAGCTGACCCTAGTTTATTCTTGATTTGTAATGTAAGGAAAAGATAAAAAGTGGAGAGAATTACTGAGATGCTTTGGGAGCCACAATTCCCGCTGCCCGAGCTTCAGATGAAACTCAGGTCCCTGATTCAAAGATGAATCTCTTGGATTGAAAGGATTTGATTCCCCTCAGAAAGGTCTGCTCACACGGATGAAAACTTTCACCGGTTTGGAAACATCCGTCCGCCAAGCAAATCCGAGGCGCATCTTCCCGTCTCGTGAACCAATTGCGAATCCCCAGTCCCACTTAATCGTCTCTGAACTGAGACCGTCAAGTCCCTGAAGAAATGATTTACCGCTTGGTGCTATCGTCACATAGCCCGCATCGGAGAAGAAGATCAGATTGAAATTACGCAACAGCCAGGACGGGAACAAACCGGCGTTGTCAAGAATCTTTCCGTTGACCACATACTCCACGTTCAGCAGCAACAAGCGGTTGCCAACAAACTCTTTGAATCCAAAGGCCGGGAGCGTGCTAAGACCTCCGAGGTCAAACGCCTTCTGAAGAGGGGCTTCACCTGTTGTTGAGCCAACGCGCAATCGGATGTTCACAATGTCATAATCGCTCAACGGCAGGTAGCCCCGAAGATCGACCAGATAGCGGTTAAAATCGAAATCTCCCCCCAGGCCTTTCTCGGAGAACTCTGCGCTCAGGACTGTACTCCAACCCGAGGAGAAAAACCTTCGTTCCCGTGCGTGATGAAATTCAAAGGTCGTGAGGACGCTCTTCATTCTCCCTTCCGTGATTCCCGGATTGTAACGAAATCGCTTGTCGCCCCCAAAGATCGCCCAGTCGGTACTTTGGCGAAGTGATTCGTAGCGGTCGTTGAGAAATGCGAGGCGAAATTGCAAATCGGAGTTTCTCTCTCGATGATAGAGACCAGTCCAAACGGAGAACCCCTTTCGGCCGAAGTAGTCACGATAATCATCACGCAGAAAGAGCGCCGCCAAGGTGTTCTCTCCCTCGCTGATAATCCATTGGTCGCGCGTGTCCGTCAGGCTGTGGCCTTCTGCGCCAACTTCTAGTATTTGTCCGCCCGTACCGAATTGCTGAGCAACTCCCCCACTGTAGCGCCAGCGGTGGGCAGCAAATCCATATCCTGCCGTTCCAAAGAGTTTTATGTGTCGGCCTTCCCACGCATATCCTTTTGGACTGCTCAAACCCAGAAAGAATCCTTCGACTCGATTGTAACGGAAGAGGAACTCATCATAGGCACTTTCCCACGGATAGTTAACAGAGGGATTACGCATGATCCCGCGACCAGGCTCAAAAGCGTACAGACTCGCTTCTCGGCGGTGCCGCCAATATCGAGAATGCTTGCTGCGAGATGTGGCGAAATCCTCATCGGTATCTCTGAGGGTATCCGTATCCTCTGCTATTGCAGTTGGTTCATCGAAAAAAATATATGTGCCCAACTGCTCGTCAACTCTGTGGAATATGCTCTGGACAAGTGAATCGATGCGCGCGCCAAAATCTGTGGCGCCCTTTGTCTCCTGCGCCTTGCTCGTGAAGATTCCAAGAAGCGTCGAGAGGGCCAAGAGACCGAGACTCTTTTTCAATAGTGTCATAGGTAATCTCCCCGAAAAGTTATTCCTCTGTGTGTATCGTATTTTTTGCTCGTCCAGGTGCGAAGGGAGCCCACAATTACCTTTGTCGAGATCCACGATTGCGTTTACCTAACGGTTTTCTCGTCAACCATCGGAATAGATCATAATTGGAGGCTACCGCTTTTTCCTACGTCTTTGCCACACGTTTGTTTCATATGTTCGGACGGGAGAGCCGTCAACTTACTTGATAGGTGTATCCCTGGAAGTTAGCTCTGGAGGTTTTATGATAATCCTGAGGAATAGGGGCTTTACGATTGACTTTCCTTGGAGAATATGATATATTTGTCGCGCACTAATCATCTTTTCAGGATTCCGATCGAAGGGAAAAGTTAATGAAGCCAAACTTGCAGGGTATGATGAAGCAAATGCAGGAAAAGCTTGCGCAGGCACAATCTGCTCTTGAACGCATGACGGTAACTGCAGACGCTGGCGGTGGCATGGTCAAAGTTACCGCAAATGGCAGGCAACAGATAATGAAAATCGAAATCGAGAAAGAAGTGGTGAATCCCGACGACATTGATATGCTTGAAGACCTCGTCGTTGCTGCGGTGAATAAAGCCCTGGAGGAATCAACAAAAATGGCGCAAGAGGAAATGGCAAAAGCAACGAGCGGTTTGCTGCCAAATATTCCCGGTCTCACCCTCCCGGGTTTGTAGCACATCCCCGCCTTTGAGACCCGTAGCCCTTTGTTATCTAATCAGCCATGCTCTACACCTCAGAATCTGTCGAACGGCTTGTCAATTACTTATCTCAGCTCCCGGGCATCGGTCGGAAGACGGCGCAACGACTCGCACTCCACATCCTCCGACTTCCTCGCAGTGATGCAGCTTCGCTTGCTGCAGCCATCACTGACATGATTGAAAAGGTTCGGTACTGCTCCATTTGCTGTAATATCACAGAGGACGACCCGTGCATCATCTGCTCGAGTCCTAAGCGGGACCGTTCCCTTATCTGCGTGGTCGAGGAACCAAGCGATGTGCTTGCTCTCGAGAAGACGAATGAATATAAAGGCTTGTACCATGTGCTTGGCGGTTCGCTGTCACCTCTTGACGGCATCGGACCTGAAGAGCTAAAGGTGAAGGAACTGCTAGGGCGGAGCTCAGAGGGAATACGTGAGGTAATTCTTGCGATGAATCCAAACGTTGAAGGTGAAGCGACGACAATCTATTTGACCAAACTCCTGAAACCACTTGGCGTCAAGGTGAGTCGAATTGCTCGAGGACTCCCAATTGGGGGCGACCTGGAATTCGCCGATGAAGCTACCCTTGCACGAGCCCTTGAGGACCGCACTACGCTATGAGTCCGCCTGCGGCGGATAGTAAGCACGCCAGAAGATACGCTGAACATCGAAGCGTGAAGAGACCAAATGTTTTTGGAAATCAGAAGCCGATTGGCTTGCTCCTTTGCTTCGTGACAAGTTTGACGCTCAGTGCGTGTGGCCTCCTTGAGACAAGAGAGCCGCAACCTCCCAGTCAGACAAGTTCTACCTTCATACCACCTACGTCCCCAAGTATCGTACTCGACAACCTTGTGAGTGCTATCCGAGAACGAAACACCGATAACTATATCCGATGCTTGGTCGATTCAAGTTTCTCCGACAAGAGATTCTCCTTCGTGCCCACTCAGGAAGCGCAATCGCAGTATTTCACAGTTTTTAATAGCTGGTCGCCCAGTGCCGAGCGTGGATACTTTGAGAATTTGAAATCACTCACCCTGAGTACAGCAACTACGTTACTCTTCTTCTCAAACCAAAAATTTGAAAGCGTGCAATCGGATTCGGCATTGTTCTCAGGCACATACGACCTCGTCTTTCAGCACAATGTTAGCGGCGTTCCGCAGGAAGCAAAGGGTGCACTCCAGTTCTACATGGCGACGGACCGCAATAGACTCTGGATGATTTATCGATGGGTCGATCTTAAGACTGGGTCTGATTTCAGTTGGAGTGAGATGAAAGGGAGGTTCAGCAGATAGGCATGTCCCCAGCTTTTCTACGGTTGAGTACCTCTCTGTTAATTCTCATCGCGGCTGGGTGTCTCAACCCATTTGCACCGGGCTTCGATGAGAGTTCCAGCCCAAGGAATTCGATTCTCGGAGATCAGACAACGATCGAGGGGGTGTTCCAGAATTTCCGGTACTCGTACTCGTTCCGTGACACGACTATCTACAGCCAGTTGCTCGATAGAGATTTTGTCTTTGTGTACCGGGATTATGACCGAGGGTTTGATGTCTCCTGGGGCCGCGAAGAAGATATGCGGTCGACCTATGGACTGTTCCAGAATGTGCAAAATCTTGATCTCGTGTGGAACAACATCATCTCGTTCTCTGGGGACTCATTGAAATCAAACGTCACCCGCGGATTTAACCTCACCGTTACATACAATCCGAGCGACATCGACCGTGTCGATGGCTACGCGAACCTCACCATGGAACGGAGAAGCCTCGGGGGAGTCTGGAAGATCAGCCGGTGGAGAGACGAATCAAATTTCTAGACATCAGGAGAATCCGCTCCGTTGCATTCCAGGGTGAGCGTGGCGCATTCAGCGAACAAGCGGCGACACAGTTCTTCGGAAGAAAGATTGCCACCAAGCCGAACCCAACCTTTGAGGATGTGTTCAGGGAGGTCACTAAAGGAAAAGCTGACAGCGGTATAGTGCCGATTGAGAATTCCCTTCAAGGGAGCGTCGTCGAGAACTACGATCTCCTCCTTCACTACGGTCTGTCGATCATCGGCGAAGTGAAGCTCCGCATCGTCCACTGTCTGATGGCGAACCGCAGTACGTCACTGAAAACTATTCGTCGGGTGTACTCTCACCCACAGGCGCTCGCTCAGTGTCGATCATTTCTCAAGGGGCTCAGAAACGTTGAAGCAATTCCCTCGTATGACACTGCAGGTGCAGCAAAGCTTATCAGAGAGAAGAATCTGACTGACGCAGCAGCGATTGCAAGTGCACAGGCAGCAAAGGATTATGGTTTGAAGATCCTCGCGCGAGGCATAGAAGACGATCGTCAAAACTACACGAGATTTCTCGTGCTTGCTCGCGCGCCCGTGTTCACAGAGAAGCTGTCAAAAACGACGATCATCTTCGCGTTGAAGAACGTTCCGGGGTCGTTGCTCGGAGCGTTGAGCTGCTTTGCATCCAGAAAAATCAACCTTCACAAGATCGAATCACGCCCTATCGTTGGGAAACCCTGGCAATACTTGTTCTATCTGGACTTTGACGGCAGCCTCAACGATCCTGGCCGCTCAGAAGCGATTGAAGAACTCAGAAAGGTTGCAGACTCTGTGAAAGTTCTCGGTTCATATCCAAGAGGGTGAGGAAGAGGTATATATGAACGTCTCTTACATCATCAAGGAAGGACTCTCTGGGTTCAGGCGAGCCAAACTTTCAACGGCAGTCTCGGTGCTGACGATCAGTATCTCCCTCATTCTCCTCGGTACGTTTGCAATCGTAACGAGGAACACAGCCGCCCTCGTCGAGACGATCCGCAACAAGGTTGAACTTGAGGCATTCCTTAACGAACCTTTGAAGGCATCCGATGTTGATTCACTCCGCAACAGTATTCTTGGCCTCACGGGTGTCGAGAAGGTTACCTTTATCTCCAAAGAGGACGCCGCAAAGGTTTTTAAGCAGGAATTCGGGGAGGACATTCACAAAATTCTTGACTTCAACCCGCTACCTCCGTCGTTTAAGATATCGCTCAAGGAAGGGTATCGCACCGCAGAGAA
>CAYHSB010000052.1:8352-10005 GCA_964359185.1 uncultured Chitinophagales bacterium | reverse complement strand
GACGAGCTTGTTTTTGCCCAAGGCTCCGGGTGAACTGTAAGAGTTTGGCTCCTTTCAGGCGGAGCAATGAGATTATCCTGAAGCTCGGTACACCCTGCAGCCAAGAGAATAACCGCAAGTGCCATGCAAACGAGACTGTGACGAAGGAGAGCTGAGTTCATTGGATAGTCCCTTAAGATCTTTTTAGCGGATTCCTTTTGTATGGCAAAGCATGCACGTCGGATCCTTTCCTTGCACATCGTGGCAACTAACGCACATCTCGATATCGCGTCGTGCCAACTCTGCGTGTCTGTTTCCACCAACTCCAGGCACTGCTGAAACGAAGTCCGCTCCAAGATGCCACGCCGGCTTGAAGCTCCGCTGGACTATCCCGCCTTCAGCATGGCATGTCGAGCAAAAGGTTTCTCGGGAGTGGCACGAGTAGCAATCTGAGACTCTCCCTTTTGCATCGAGTCCGTGCGTGAATCGATAGTTCAAGCTGTGAACGTTTTGAAGAACCATCTTCTTCTGAGTATCATCCGCGCTGCTCTTTGCAGAAGGGGTAGTTATCGGGTCTTTGCGGTTCGAGAAGTTCACAATGTTTGCGCCCTCGTGGCAATCCTGGCAGAAGCTCTGACTGTGGCACGTCTGGCAGCTCACATCGAACGACCCAACCCGTGCAAGCTGTCTGTGCTCCTTTCTAAAGTTACCAACCTTGTGATCACTCGGAAGAAGAGAAGTGAAATTCGTGTGGCAGGATTCGCAAACGTTTGCTGCTTGCTTGTTATCGTGACACGTGTTGCAGGCTGCCATCGAAGGCAAGTTTGCAGCACTTGCATACTCCACCTTCTCCAATCCCTGATGGCATGTTTCGCACTTAACGTTCAACTCGCCTGCATGCTTCTCATGAGAGAAGATAAGTTCACGTGGCGGATTCGCAAACGGCACAAAGTTTTTCTCGTCCACGTGGCAAAATGTGCAATTGTTTTTTACCTGATCTTCGTGACAGGTTGCACAGTCTGCCTGTTTGCTCAAGAGATTATCCGAAGAGCGCTTGCTTGTCTTTGCGATGGTATGGCAATCCTGACACGACGCTCCAACATCCTGCACGTGGTACTTGTGCGAGAATTTGATGAGTTTTGACCGGTCCTCTTCTTGTCCTGCCTGCGATGGCGTCTCACGCATCGCCACTGCAATGACTGCCGCAGCCAACAGCGTGAGGCCCATTATGAGGTATCGACGAAGCATATTGAAAACCCTTAGTGGTTACTGGAAGAGCTTCATTTGTTCAGAGAACCAATAATTCAGTTTAACGAACAAACGAACGTCCTGCTGCGTAATTCGATTATTGAGCCACTGAAGCTGGAGATCGAACGAAAATGTTGGCATTGGGCGCACAGTTGCCCCGACAACCCCAGCAAAGACGTGCTCGACAGGTGCTTCCCAGCTCAGGCGGTACTCAGCGTACGATGCCCCCAGCGTCGGAACGAATACACGCTCGACCAACGGATAGTAAAGCTGGGCAGAAAAGGAATTCAATTTGCCATCGAACCCAACGCTGCCCGAGTAACTCACGCTCCCGTATTCACTGCTCACTCCAGCAGTATACCGTCGGTTGTCTTCGAATGTGTACGACACCCGGGCAAGTCGTCCGAACACTCTCCAGCGAGGAGT
>CAYHSB010000052.1:3720-8252 GCA_964359185.1 uncultured Chitinophagales bacterium | reverse complement strand
CGCGAATGGAGCCCGTCGATCGTTCCACTACCGACCCCGGCGTAGACTGATTGCCGTCCAATGCTCAGGTCGAGGGCATTTGCTACGTTGCTCGCTTTCAGATAAAGATTGTAGAACCGCACCTCTGGTCCACTGGACGTGAGGGAGCCAAAATCGTTGAAGCCCTGAAGGTAGGTATGAAGCGAGATGTTTTTCTGATAAATATCAAACTGAACGGTTTGGTAGCCGAGCACGTATGTGTTCTGGACACCAACGGCATCGTCGCGCTGCCACGCATACATCGAGGTGACAAACCTTCCGTTAATGCGTTGAGCGAGCGCCGTGCTCACCAAGAGCAAGACAACAAGTGCGGTGAAGGAGATTGTGCGCTGCATACTCGGTTGGGAGAAAATGGTGGATTAGCCTACATTCTGCTCCCCTCAAATCTTACAATAGACGTGCCAAGAGTATGGAAAAAATTACCTCACGAAACAGAGTGGATTTAACCGTTTTTGATCCACGTTGGGCGTCTGGCCAGCTCAAATTCTCACGGATGGGAAGCCCGAGAGGAAGTGGTTCGCATGCCTGCGAAACAAGAAGAGACGATGAAATAGCGGAAAAGATAAGTGATTGCTTGAAGAAGCACGCAGAAGATCGTCAGTTTCCTGGGACGATCCTAAGGGCTTCCTGGACTGGGATGTTCTCCTGAGTGCGTCGCGAGGTCATAGTCTTTCAGTTCGTTGACGTTCAGGAGAAGATCGCTCCGATACAGGGAAAGGCGTGGCGTGATGGGAATAACAACAGTATAAAGCCGAGTCAGTACATCACGCACTTTCACTCTTCGATTTCTCAGGCTCTCCTCGATAACGGATAAACATCTTCTTGAGTACAGACCGCAGAGTGGGTGGAGTTTCTCTTCTGTCATTGGAACCACCACATCGGCGTGACCGCCGAAGCTGATGATGTATTCGATCAGTTCCTCTGAGATGAAGGGAGTGTCGCACGGAACGACAAAACTTGCCTGCGTTCTTGAATGGAGAAGACCTGCATGGATCCCGGCAAGTGGGCCGCATCCTTGATAGAGATCCTTGAAAACTGGGAGGCTGAAAAATCGATAGCTTCCATCATTCGAGATGATGTAGATTTGCTCGAAGACGCTCCGCATCGTCCGAGTGATTCGGGTGAGGAATGTCTCGCCATCGACTGTGAGAAATGCCTTGTCCTTCCCAATTCTCCGGCTCTTCCCGCCTGCGAGGATTACACCCGTAATTTCTCGATGCAGACTCATCTTCTCTTCCGCCTCTTGCTCAGAATATCATCGACCCAACTCAGTGCTGCCATCATTGCCGGGAAACCGATCGTGGTTGTAGAGAGAATCACGGCATGATGGATCTCTTTTTCAGACGCGCCCGCCTCCAGCGCCTTCCGGGCGTGAGAGTGCACTGCTCCTTCATGCTGTCGTCCGACTGCAATGCCAAGACGAACAAGCGCCCGGGTCTTCTCATCGAGTGGTCCGGCCTTGGAGCAAGCATCTCCCAGGTCATGATAGGCGTTTGCGACTTCGGGATACGTCTCGAGGAATGTTGTATAACGTTTGGGTAGTTTTGGCATCTGGCGCCTCAGTCTTTGATTAGTTCAACATCAAGTACTTCTTAGAACCGATTTACTGATTTCCTTTTGAGAGTCGATTCTGTCCGAAGAACACCCATCAAGCGAGCAAGTTGTGCGTATCCACCAATGGTTACTTGATTAACCTAGTCCTCCATCGGTGATGAGGGACCCTTCTTTTTTCTGCTCCGAACGAAGAGATAGACAATGAGGAGAAGAAAAACCCCCGCCATAAAAAAACCGATCATCGGCCGCAGCCATTCCCAAACTGTGTTCCAATCCATGAGATAGCAGAACCTCCCTTCTAATTACTCTCGCTCCCCGGGCCCAAGAGAAGCTCTACAGACTTTTTGATCTCTTCGATGTCGACAGGCTTGTAGAACCAGGCATCAACATGGGGCCGAAGTTTAGCTTCGAGGTGAATTGCTGTCTTTTGGTAGATGGTCATAAAGATGATCAGCAACTGCGGATAGGATTTCTTGATTCGTCTGATCCGCTCCACAATTTCTTTGGACAGGGGAAGGTCCATGAGGAGAAGAGCTGCACCATAATTTCGCAAATGGGCCTCAAGATCCCGAAAGCTTCTGATACAACTTGCCGGATACCATGCCGAAAGGAAAAGAGAGACACTTTCGCACAGCGTCTTGTCTTCGCAGAGAAAGAGAATCGATTTTTCCATGAGAACCCATCCTACATTTTCATCTGCCTCACTATGGCGTCGCATTAAAAACTCACTGATGGAGACAGCGTACGCCCTCAAGGCCAATTGACGCAGAAAGGAGTTTGGATAAGCTTTATGTCAATTGCTGAAGAGTCTAAGATAGCGATTTTGAAAAAAGGGAAAGCACACCTATGGAGTGCAAGTGTGCACTTGAAATCGTTTTAACTCTGATGCAAGCTTCGGAGACTGATATTCATACTCTTTCAACTCATCGGTATCCTTGAACGCAGGAATAGGTGATTCCACCTTTAACTCTCTCCCGCGTGAATCCCCGGGACGGTCACTGCTCGGTGCGGTCAAGCGTATCGCGAACTTGACGGAGGATCTCATTCGGGACGTACGGCTTCTGAACAAAATATTTGGCTCCCGCCTGCAGCATTTCTGACTTTATGAGTGGATCAAGATATCCGCTCGCAAGGATAACTCTTACCTTTGGATTCATCTCTTTCAGTTTCTGAAGGACCTCCTGCCCACTAAGTCTTGGCAATCCCACATCCATCAGCACTAGAGCAACCTCACTGCGATGTCGCCTGTACACATCAACCGCTTCAATCCCGTCTTTCGACGTCAATACTCGGTATCCTTTTCCAGCAAGAAGAGTCCCCAGCAAGTCCAGCAGCATCTCCTCATCCTCTACAAGGAGAATCGTCTCTTTCCCTCCGGCAACCTCCTCAGGGACTTCCACCTGCGTATCAAAAGGCTCCATGTCGCGCCGCCGCGTCGGGAAAAAGAGACGAAACGTAGCCCCTTGCCCGATCTCACTCTCCACATCAATGAAACCCTGATGACCTTTAACGATGCCGTAAACTACCGATAATCCCAGTCCCGTGCCGGTCCCTAGTTGTTTTGTGCTGAAGAACGGTTCAAAGATGCGGTTCCGCGTATCTTCATCCATTCCGATCCCAGTATCAGCAACTCTGACGCAGACATACTGTTCTCCTCTTGCATCAGGAAAGTACTCCCGCATCTTGAAACCTACAAGGGTTTCGGTCTTGATGGAAAGTATTCCACCATTCGACCCGATCGTTGACCCCGGAGCAAGTGGGACAAGCATTGCATCACGAGCATTAATCAGGAGGTTGAGGAGGGCCTGATGGATCTGATTCGGATCACCGACGATTGACGGAATCTGCTCATCGAACTGCAGCGCGAACTTTATGGACTTTGGGAAGGTTTCCTCGACCAGCCTCACGAGATCTTCAATCACATCATTGAGTCTGACGGACTGGAATTGCACGTCGGCCTTCCGAGCGAAGGTGAGCAACTGCTCAACCAAGCTCACTCCTCGCTGGACGGCCTTTTTGATTGCCATCAGACTCTTCGACATTCTTGCAGAATCAGCTATCGCTTCTTTAAGAAGCGTTGTATGACCTAAGATAATTCCTAAGATATTATTAAAATCGTGTGCTATGCCACCAGCTAACGTCCCAACGCTCTCCATCTTCTGAGCTTGCAGAAGCTGCTGCTCAAGTTGCTTCCGCTCGGTGATGTCTCTGTTCATACCCACGATGCCAACGATCTTCCCGTCACCATCCCGCAAAGGCACTTTGGTCGTTAGTACCCATCTCCGATTCCCTGCCGCGTCTATGAGGGTCTCTTCACGATTGATCAAGGGTTGACCTGAGCGAATGATTCCCTGCTCGTCCGTGTAGTATTGCGAGGCCAGCTTCCGGGGGAAAAAGTCGGAATCTCTCCTCCCTACGATCTCAGTTGGCGTTGACGCACCGAGGAGGTGCGTAATTGCGACATTGTTAAGAATAAATCGGCTCTCAGTGTCTTTCACATAGATATAGTCTGGCAGGTTGTCAATCAGAGTGCGCAATAACGTGCGCTCATGTGCCAGCGCTGCTTCTATCCGCTTGCTTTCTGTAATATCCTCTTGGACGGCAATGAAGCCAATCATCGCTCCCTGCGTACTGAAAACTGGATTCACAGAAGTCCCCACCGTGATGAGCCGTCCATCTTTCGTTTTGTTGACAAATTCATCACGAATGCTTTTCCCCGACAGCAGCGTGTTCCAGAATTCCTCATAGTGTTCCTGGGCCAAGATCCCGCTCTTGAGTATCCGAGGTGTCTTGCCGATGGTTTCATCTCTTGTAAATCCATATACCTTCTCGAACGCGGGATTCACGTACGTAATCGTGCCGTCGAGTTCCGTCATGTAAATTACTTCATCGGATTGCTCGACAGCACTGAGCAACTTCCGCTCGGCCTGCTCTGCGCG
>CAYHSB010000052.1:0-3620 GCA_964359185.1 uncultured Chitinophagales bacterium | reverse complement strand
TCTATCAGCTGCCGGTACTTTGTTTCGCTCTCGTGGAGTGCCACTTCTGCCCGTCTGCGTTCGGTGATGTCAGTTACGACACCGAGGATGGCACTCTCTCCCCCATAGTTGATCAAACCCGTCGCAATAATGGCCTCAATCCTTTTGCCGTCTTTCGTAAGAAGAGAGTATTCATAAGGAGGGACTTCCTCATCGCGTAAGTGCCTACTGAAAGCCGCTCTTATCGAGTCAAGGGATTCTGGTGCTATTAAAGTGAGAAAGTTGAAGGAGGGAGACAAAAACTCTTCTCTTCTATATCGCATTATCTCTTCACACTTCTTATTCGCATATACCACTTTTCCCTTTTTGTTGATGAAAATCATGTTCGGTGACTGTTCAGCAAGAATTCTGAACTGCAACTCGGATTGTCGCAACGCCTCCTCTGCTCGCTTGCGCTCAGTGATATCAATGGACACGCCTACCCGCCCTATGGCCTTTCCTTTACTGTCCTTGAGGAGCGTACTCCGAACGTAGACGGGAATCATGGCCCCGTCTTTGCGCTGGAACTCGGACTCGCCTTCCCATTCACCAGCCTTATCAATCGAAGCGCGTAATTCATTCACACGTCGCTCGTGAGCCGTCGGTACAATAGTCCCTATGCCCGGTTTTCCGATTACCTCATCTGACCGCCAGCCGTAGACTCTCTCCGCAAACTTATTCCAATAGATTATCTTTCCTTCGAGGTCGGTCGCTACGGCAGCGCCGTGCACTTGATCAAGAATCGATGCTTGAAAGCGGATCTGTTCTTCCGCTCGCCGACGCTCCGTGATATCGCGGTAGTTGACGACAATCGCTTGCACACTCGGATCTGCGAGTAAGTTCGTGCCGAGACCTTCTATACACCGCCATGAACCATCCTTGTGCCGGTAACGCATATCAGCGCTTACACTGGCACTTGGCCGTTGCAGGAGTTGAGCGAAAAGTCGCTCTGCCTCTTGCAGGTCATCAGGGTGAACCAATTCAAACACGTTGCGGCCAATGAATTCTTCAACAGAATATCCCAAGAGTCGGCTCACTGAGGAGCTTTGATACAGAACGGTTCCCTTAGAGTCAATTAGGGCGACACCGTCACTGCTGTTTTCAATGAGCGCACGGAAACGCTCTTCGCTCTGGTGCAGTGCATGCTCTGCCCGCTTCCGCTCGCTAATATCCCGGACGATGCTTTGATCGAATTTCTTGCCATCTACATCAATAATTCTTGAACTAACTTCCACCGGAAACATTACTCCATCTTTCCGTCTATGCATGGTCTCAAAAACCTTTCCATCTTGGTCTATCACGTACTCTGTCTGTCCGTCAAGCTCTGTTCGGGTCCCGGGATATTCGAAATCGTTTGTCCGCAGCTGGAGCAATTCGTCATGCGTATATCCGTAGGCTGCTACGGCGCGATCATTGGCTTCGACAATCTTCCCTTCATCATCCATCAGGAGGATGATATCGTTCGCATACTTGACCAGGTACTCATAATGCTTTGCGAGCGCCTGACGTTCGAGCTCCCCTTCGTATTGCTTACGATAGAATTGCGCGCGCTCTCCCCGCCAGAAAGCGCCAACGCTCACACCTGCAGCAACTACCAAGACGCTGACAAAGATCCCCACGAACCACGCACTTTCACGAATGGGCCCATAAACCTCCTCGATATCAACTTTGGCAACAAGAAACCATGGGGAATCGGGGATGCGGCGCATTGCTGCAAGAACTGGGACAAGGCGATAGTCAACACCCTCGACGATCCCTTCCTGTCCACGGACGGCTAAAGCTGCTGGCAGTCTCTCTTCGCTCACAGGGAATTGAAGAGAAAGAGCAGTATTCTTCCGGTGGCGAAGTTCATTTAAATACACAACCTCGTCGCTTTCACGACGGATGAGGAGAGTCTCTGATGTCCGACTTAGCGTCGGCCATGATTGAACGAGTGGATAGAGGAACCGATAGGGATCGATGCGCAGGACAAAGACCCCGATGGAAAGGGTATCACGCCCCCGTTGAACGAGGAGTGGGATAAGGAGATCAAGATCAATATGATTTGAGATTTCATCTCGCTGAAGATCAGAAAAGACCAGTTTCTTGGTCCGCATCACCTCGGCGGCCGCCGTCCGAGTCTGTGGGCCGAGGTGTTCCCTTTCAGCGCCCACAGATAACCGGACTTTTCCCCTTGCGTCAAGGAGAAAAATACTCTCGTCCTGGTAGCGTCTCTGCCACGACTTCATCCAACCAAGAAGCTCTTTCCTAGATTCAGACCTAAGCTTCGGGCTTTCCAGGAATTGCTCAACACGACGAGCAACGATAGGATCCTCGAAAAAAACTGCCGCGTCTCCCGCACGCTCCTTGCGCCAATTGATAATTTGGCTGACCTTCAAATCGGCGATGCCAGAGAGTTCATTCCATTTATCCTCCTTGATGTGTTTCTTCTGGTTCTCGTAGTATAGGTACCCTGCCCCTCCAATGCCAACAGCCAGAAGAATGAAGACAAGAATGAGATGCCGAGGGATATTTCGAGACTTCAATTGTGAGTCCATGGGAATCCTCCCACAAACGAGTAAACGTGTTTCTCTGGCATGCTGCAGGTAGTTGCCTGACTGAGAGTACTTGCTGTGCGGAAAGCTCTCTCGAGCTGTAGATCACCCACAAGGTCTCCTTGCAATACAAATTTCATACTCCTCCTCGAGAAGTTCCGCATCAACGTCGCTTTGCGTGTTGTTCTGGGCTTCAACAAGCGTTGTGCCAGTTGCTGGCGAGCTCAGCGTGCCAAATTTGAGAAAGAGAACCTACTTTCATCCCTTGTGGCTTTACAGGGAAGAGCGGTTTCTCGTGTCTGCAAATGCAGGTGATTTCGATTTGCAATTTTGGGAATTACCGGACCTGAAGAATGACGAAGGTTAGAGACAAGGTGCTGTGGCGAGATGATCGAGTCAACTTTCACCGGAGCAAGGATGACATTGATGAAACTAAAGACGTAAAGCTTCGTTTTCCGTTATGAGTCGGCAGGAAAGAGCAACGGACTGAGTCTCGGCTTCCTCTGAATTCGACGGATAGTGAGGCAGAGGGAAGCCGCAAGGAGTGTCATGAAGAGAGTTGCAACACCGAGACCGATCCCGTGCCTGTAGTACTCATGGATCGCCCCTTCACCTCCCATCTTTGAGATCGAGGCGATGGAGAGTCCTTTGTCTGGGACTGTCTTGAATCGTTGGAAATCAAACCTATGGACAACTGTCTACGCCTCGGTAAGAGCTTGACGTGAGCCTCGCAACTTAGACCCTGTCTCAAAGACCTCGATATCCTTTTGCTCAGCTTGATCTAGGGCGGATGCGGCTGAGAGGTCTGCCTTGGCCATGCTCTCCATGGATATCCGCATCCGTTTTGTCACCCAACCGTTACCCTCTAGTGTTTGGCACCGAGCGACCATTGCGCCGCTAATTACTCAGAGAAGCCTTTGAGTCGGATATTCAGGGTGGTGGTCGCTGTGTTATGAATGCCATAGCCGTTTGTTCGAGACTTAGTTGTAAAGTGCTGGAGGAGGAACCCAGGCCCTAACCAGCCTTCGGCACTGGATGCTTGATCTTTGCCCACATTTCCTTAAACTT
>CAYHSB010000051.1:0-10110 GCA_964359185.1 uncultured Chitinophagales bacterium | reverse complement strand
CATATTTTGCAAGGACTCGGTTATCTTCATCAAGAATGTTAATGACACCGCTGCGTCCAGAGACGATGACTCTTGCTTCACCATTCCTTCGGTAATCCAGGCTCTTGATCCCATCATATTTCACTCTTCCGTCGAACTTCGAAACGATCTGAGACTGTGCAGCAATGAGACTGGCCGTCCCGCCAGTGTGGAAGGTACGGAGTGTCAATTGAGTGCCCGGTTCACCGATAGACTGAGCAGCGATGATACCAACGGCCTCACCGGTATCGACTAAATTACCTGTCGTAAGATTCCTTCCATAACACTTCGCACACACACCGCGCTTCGCTTCGCAGGTGAGAACCGAACGAATCTCCACCGCCTCGATCGAAGTCTCAGCAATTGCCATAGCCTTCTCTTCGTCAATTTCTTCGCCAGCCTTCACCAATACCTTATGAGACAACGGGTCGACCACATCGTGAACTGCCACACGTCCGAGGATACGCTCGGCGAGTGGTTCTTTCACGTCCTCGCCTTCTTTCAATGCTCCGGTGAGAACACCCAGGATTGTCCCGCAATCTTCTCCCGTGATCACGCAATCTTGTGCAACATCGATGAGCCGTCTGGTCAAGTATCCTGCATCTGCAGTTTTCAGCGCCGTATCAGCGAGGCCTTTTCGAGCACCATGTGTCGAAATGAAGTACTCAAGGACCGAAAGGCCTTCCCGGAAATTTGCAATGATGGGGTTCTCTATGAGCTCACCTGTGGCACCAGACATGCTTTTTTGAGGCTTCGCCATGAGCCCCCGCATCCCGGCAAGCTGGCGCACTTGTTCCTTCGAGCCACGAGCACCGGAATCAACCATCATATAAAGAGAGTTGAAGCCATCCCGGGAGTGCTGGAGTGAGTCAAAGAGCCTCTCGGCGACCTTGTTTGTCCCGCGAGTCCAAATGTCGATAACCTTGTTATACCGTTCACCGTGGGTAATGAAACCTCCGTAATAAAGATTCTGAACGTTGTCGACATCGCTCTGAGCTTTCTTTATGACTTCTCCTTTCTCCTTTGGGATGACCACATCGGCGATGCTCACCGAGAGCCCGCCGAGCGTAGCATATCGGAACCCAAGCTCCTTCAATTCATCCAAGAACCGGGCGGTTCTGAGATTGCCACAAACGCGAACCGCCGCCGCAATGATCTGGACGAGCCGTTTCTTGTTCAGAAGTTCATTTATGAAACCTAGCTCCTTCGGCACGATTTCATTGAAGAGGACCCTTCCCGTTGTTGTTTCGATTAATTGACCATCGACTCGCACCTTAATTCGCGCGTGCAGACCGAGCTTCCCGCTGTGGTGAGCAACAATTACTTCGCTTGGTGAAGAAAAAATCTTACCTTCACCGAGGTCACCAACCCTTGATTTCGTCAGGTAATAGCAACCGAGAACTTGATCTTGGGTCGGATGAACAATTGGGGACCCATTCGCCGGGGAGAGAATGTTATGGCTCGAGAGCATTAAGATCCGAGCCTCAAGCTGCGCGTCGTATGCGAGTGGCACGTGGACAGCCATCTGGTCACCGTCAAAATCGGCGTTGAACGCTGTGCAGACCATCGGGTGAATGCGGATCGCTTTACCTTCGACGAGCACCGGCTGGAATGCCTGGATTCCGAGTCGATGGAGAGTAGGGGCTCGATTCAAGAGAACCGGGTGGCCATCGATGATATGTTCTAGGATATCCCACACCTCAGGGCCCTTCTTATCAACCATCTTCTTGGCGCTCTTCACCGTCTTGACAAGTCCACGTTCAATAAGCTTCCTGATGATGAACGGTTTAAATAACTCCACTGCCATGTCCTTTGGCAGACCACACTCGTGGAGCTTAAGTTCTGGACCGACGACGATTACAGATCGACCTGAATAATCGACACGCTTGCCGAGAAGGTTTTGGCGAAAACGTCCCTGTTTCCCTTTAAGCATATCGGAGAGAGATTTGAGAGCTCTATTATTATCGCTGCGTACAGCATTGACTCTCCGTGAATTGTCAAAGAGGGAATCGACAGCCTCCTGCAGCATGCGTTTTTCATTGCGGAGGATCACCTCAGGGGCTTTGATATCGATCAGTCTTTTCAGTCTGTTATTCCGAATGATGACCCTTCGATAAAGATCATTCAAGTCCGATGTCGCAAACCGACCCCCCTCAAGCGGAACGAGCGGCCGAAGCTCAGGAGGGATTACTGGAATGACCCCGAGCACCATCCACTCAGGCTTGTTGATAGGGGTTCCTTCCACCTCGCGGAACGCTTCGATAACCCTGAGCCGTTTAAGAGCTTCGGTTTTCTTCTGAACTGAGGTTTCCTCCTTAATGTCCAGCCGAAGCTGGGCAGAGAGGCTCTCAATCTCCACTCGTTTAAGCAATTCCTTTATCGCCTCACCACCGATCTTCGCAATGAACTTTTTCGGGTTGCTATCCTCTAGCTCTTGGTTCTTCGGCGGAAGAGATGCGAGGATCTCGAAGTACTGCTCCTCAGAAATCATCTCCTGCGGCTGAAGACCTGTTGGGCCGGGTTGGACGACAACGTACGACTCGTAGTAAATAATCTTCTCAAGGTCCTTCGTGCTAGCACCAAGCACGTAACCAATCTTGCTCGGGAGTGAACGGAAATACCAGATATGTACAACAGGAACCGCAAGAGTGATATGACCCATCCGCTCACGTCGCACGCTCTTTTGAGTCACTTCAACTCCGCATCGGTCGCAAATAATTCCCTTGTATCGGATGCGCTTATATTTTCCGCAGTGACACTCCCAATCGCGGACCGGCCCAAAGATCTTTTCACAGAACAGTCCATCTTTCTCGGGTCGGAAAGACCGGTAGTTGATAGTCTCCGGTTTCGTGACCTCTCCGTGGGAACGAGCCAAGATCGTGTCTGGAGAAGCGAGACTAATCGAGATCCGTGTGAAATGCCTCTTCAGAGCTGACTCACGTGTTATGAATGGCATTGGATTCCTCCAAGATTTCCTTTTGGATCATTCAAATGACTGAGAGAATGCTGAGTGGCCGATTTCTCCACCTATTCAATCCTCACATCCAGGCCAAGTCCCATCAACTCCCGAATCAAAACGTTGAAAGATTCTGGGATATTCGCTTCTGGGAGATTCTCCCCTTTTACGATGGCTTCATACACCTTAGCACGGCCAGTCACATCATCGCTTTTGACAGTGAGCATCTCCTGCAGAGTATGCGCGGCCCCGTAGCCTTCGAGCGACCATACTTCCATCTCTCCAAACCGCTGCCCGCCGAATTGAGCCTTCCCTCCCAGAGGCTGCTGGGTAATCAGAGAGTACGGTCCAATTGATCGAGCATGAATCTTGTCGTCGACAAGGTGAGAGAGTTTCATCATGTAGATCACACCGACAGTAACCTCTTGATCGAATGGCTCGCCGGTCCGCCCATCGTAAAGAATGCTTTTGGAATTTTCATTCAATCCGGCTTTTCGAAGTTCAGCCTGGACATCCTCCCACGTCGCCCCATCGAAAATCGGGGACGAATAGTAGAGGCCAAGCTTCTCTGCAGCCCAGCTTAGTGCGGTTTCATAAAGTTGCCCCAAGTTCATTCGCGAGGGAACGCCGAGAGGGTTCAAAACGATATCGACTGGTGTCCCATCGGGCAAAAAGGGCAAGTCTTCGACAGGAACGATTTTCGCAACGACACCCTTGTTTCCGTGCCGACCAGCCATCTTATCGCCGACAGAAAGTTTGCGCTTCTTTGCGACATAGACTTTGGCTAACTGAACAATACCGGGTGGCAACTCATCGCCAAGCTGCACCTTGCTCTTCTCATGCTTGTAGTATTCCTCTACCTCATCGACCTTCGCCCTGTAGTTTGCAAAGATCTTTCCGACGACGGTGTTTTTCCTCTTGTCCTCAACCCAATCTTGGGAGGAATCAAGCTTTTCGAGATTCTCAAGAGTCCGGAAGGTATCTTCTTTCAGTTGCGTACCACTCCGGAAGACGGCATTGCCGTCAAGGTCCCGAATCCCAGCCGACTTCTCACCGGCGAAAAGCGAGTCGAGCTTCTTGCCTAGTTTCTCATAGAGATCGTTCAGATCTTTCCGACGCTGACGATCGAGCGCTTCAAGTTTTCGCTTGTCTTCCTTCCGAGCTTCCGCATCCTTCTTCTTCCGACTAAAGAGTTTCGTGGCGAGGACGATCCCTTTCATCCCTGGAGGTGCTTTCAATGATGCGTCCTTCACATCGCCGGCCTTCTCTCCGAAAATCGCCTTGAGGAGTTTCTCCTCTGGCGTCGGATCGGTCTCCCCCTTCGGAGTGATCTTGCCTATGAGGATATCCCCTTCTTGAACTTCAGCGCCAATCCGGACGATCCCATTCTCGTCAAGATTCTTCGTCGTATCTTCACTGACGTTGGGGATCTCACGAGTGAGTTCTTCCTCACCGCGCTTCGTGTCGCGGACCTGAAGCTCAAACTCCTCAATGTGAATTGAGGTATAGACGTCCTCAGCCACAACGCGCTCGCTAATGACAATCGCATCTTCAAAATTAAAGCCCCGCCAGGGCATAAACGCCACAAGGATATTCCGGCCGAGTGCCAACTCGCCTTGATCGGTTGCACATCCATCTGCAAGCACGTCGCCACGCTTGACACGCTGCCCGTCGACGACCAGCGGCCGTTGATTGACGCATGTGTCTTGATTAGTTCGGAAGAACTTGGTCAGATGATATTCCACCCGCCGTTTTTCATCGAAACTAATGAGCGCCTCCACGCTACCCTCATCGATGTCATACTCCACGACGATTTTGTCTGCAGAGACCGACTCAACGGTTCCACTGCGCTCCGCGATGATGAGCGTTCTGGAATCGCGTGCGACTTTATTCTCTAACCCAGTGCCAACGAGAGGCCTTTCTGGCTTCAGGAGGGGGACAGACTGCCGTTGCATGTTCGAACCCATCAGGGCACGATTCGCGTCATCATGTTCAAGAAATGGAACGAGTGCTGCCGCCGCACTTACAATCTGATTCGGGGCCACATCCATGTACTGCGCCTCTTCCGGTTTCACAATGGGGAAATCCCCTTTGATTCTTGCCTTGACACGCTCCTCGAGGAATTTCCCCTTCTCATCGATCGGTGCGTTCGCCTGGGCAATGGTGTAGACGTCCTCCTTTTCCGCCGTGAGGTACTCGATCTCATCGGTCACGCGAGTGTTCTTGACTTTTCGATATGGAGTCTCGATGAACCCAAATTGGTTAACACGACCGTAAATGCACAGGGAAGAAATCAAGCCAATATTCGGACCCTCGGGAGTCTCGATTGGACAGAGACGGCCATAGTGAGTGTAGTGGACATCACGGACTTCGAATCCAGCGCGCTCGCGAGTTAACCCTCCGGGCCCAAGCGCACTCATCCGGCGCTTGTGGGTAATCTCGGCAAGCGGATTCGTCTGATCCATGAACTGTGAAAGCTGGTTTGTTCCGAAGAAGGCGTTGACAACGCTCGTGATCGTCCTTGCGTTCACCAAGTCCTGAGGTGTGAAGCTCTCGCTATCACGGAGATTCATTCGCTCGCGAATGGTTCTTGCCATTCGGGTCAGACCGATGTTGAACTGGGAGGCGAGTTGTTCCCCAACTGTCCTAACCCGTCGGTTACCAAGATGATCAATATCATCCACCACCCTTTTCCCTTGCTGTAACTCAATGAGGTAATTGATGATGGCGATGATGTCTTTCTTCGTAAGTGTCGTGACACTGGGATCAATGTCGAGATTGAGCTTGGTGTTCAGCCGGTAGCGGCCAACGTCTCCTAAGTCGTAACGTTTCGGATTGAAAAAGAGTCGATCGACGAGGTTCTTTGCTGTATCGAGGTCAGGTGCTTCTCCAGACCGGAGTTGGCGGTAAATAGTCTCAAGCGCATCCTGTTCTGAGCGAGCGATATCCTTCGATATGGTGTTGGCTATAACGGAAGCCTCAAAATCTCCTTCGTGTTTCAAGAAGCGAATCTTCTTCACATTCGACTTCCGAATCCGCTTGATATTTTCTTCAGTCAGCTTTGAGTCTTTGCTTATGAAGATCTCACCAGTCTTTGTATCCACAACATCGCTGCAGATGACCCGCTCAATGTAGTTCTTGAGGTCCACTTTCTGAACATCCACCTCTTCGACGAGATTGAAGAGTTCGAGAATCTCATCGTCCGAGGAGTAGCCAAGTGCTCGCAGGAGGGTGGTGACAGGAAACTTTTTCTTCCTGTCGATGTATGCATACATCACGTTGCTGATATCAGTTGCGAATTCGACCCATGAACCGCGAAATGGAATGATGCGGGCAGAAAATATAGGTGTCCCATTGGGATGGACAGACTCGCTAAAGAACACACCAGGCGATCTATGGAGCTGGCTGACAATGACGCGCTCTGCACCGTTGATAACGAAGGTGCCGCGTTCCGTCATGAAGGGAAGGTTGCCAAGATATACTTCCTGCTCGACGGTGTCAACATACCCTTTCCCATCCTTTGCCTTCGCCGAAAGTCGAACCTTAGCCTTCAGCGGAACAGCATATGTCAGTCCACGTTCTTGACATGCGACAACTGAGTACTTAGGTTTCTCAACGTAGTACTCGATGAACTCGAGCAGGTAGTTCTCCCGTGCGTCGGTAATGGGAAAATTCCCCTCGAATACGGCCTGCAATCCCTTGCTTTTTCGCCGATTCGGAGGAACGTTCGCCTGCAAGAAATTCTCGTAGGACTCGAGCTGAACGTTCAAGAAATCGGGATAGTCAATAACCTGAGGGATCTTAGTAAACGAGATCCTTCCGTTAGAGCCGTTCTCCCTGAGATTTTGATTCTTCAAGGGCACCACTCCTTTCAAAAAATCAAACTCTGATGGTCTCGCCGGTACCGCCTGAACAAGGGAGCATTAGCAAAACCAGGATCACGCAATTCTAGATAGAGGTAAAAGACGAAACAGTGGCTACAAAAGTAAGTTCGAGAATCTGCTGCACAGCGCAAAAAAAAAGTTGACAAGCTGAACAAAGTTCAATGTTGCTGCTACTTTAACTCCACCTGAGCACCTGCGTCCTCGAGCTCTTTCTTGAGCTTTTCGGCCTCCTCCTTCGTCACACCTTCTTTTATGGCCTTGGGCGCACCGTCGACAAGGTCCTTGGCCTCTTTAAGGCCAAGCCCTGTTGCAGCGCGCACAATCTTGATGACGTTAATTTTCTGCGCTCCAGCAGCCTTCAGAACAACAGAGAACTCAGTCTTTTCTTCCGGTGGCGCGGGTGCACCAGTTCCCACAGGCGCCATTCCTGCCATGGCGGCCGGTGCGGCAGCCGTCACACCGAATCGTTCTTCGAGTGCCTTCTTTAGCTCAGCAGCCTCGAGCAATGTGAGCTTTTCGATCTTATCTACGATTTCCTGGACTGCACTCATTCTTGCAGCTCTCCTTTTTGGTGATAGTTGATAAATGAATGATAGTTCATGCTCTATACTGAATCTCTCTTCTTCTCCTCGATTGCCTGAACTAACGCAACCAGATCTCGTGCGACCGCCTGCACTGCGGCGATTATCCCCACCATCGGGGCCTGGACACTAGAGAGAATTGACGCCACGAGTTCCTGGCGAGAAGGAAGCTTTGAGAGCTCATCGAGCTTCGAACCGTCATAAACTAGATTTTCAACAACACATACGTTAACAGTCGGCTTCTGGTGTTTCGCGATGAATTTGCGGATAATTTTCGCGGGTGAGATTGGATCAGCATATCCGAAGGCGATCGCAGTTGGACCGCTGAGGCTCTTGATTACTTTGTCGAACCCGGATGCATTTTCCAGAGCCTTCCTGACGAGGGTTTTCTTCACAACTCGATAGTCGATACCGGATTTCTGAAACTCCCTTCTTAGTTCGTTCGCCTGTTCGACAGTCAGACCGGTGAAGTCTGCAAAGAAGAGACTCTTGGCACGGGAAACTTTTTCAGCAATCTCTGCTACGACAACTTCTTTCTCTTGGCGTTTCATAGTTTCCTTCGGCAGTAAGAAAGCACATTCCTTAGTGGGCGATCACGGCATTCCGGTCAATCCGAACACCTGGACCCATACTACTCGAGAGAGTGATGCTCTTTATATATTGACCCTTGGCTGACGGAGGTTTTAGCCTGACAACCGTATCCAAAAAAGTCTGAACATTTTCAACGAGCTTCTCTTTTTCAAATTTTGCCTTTCCCACGGTGGCGTGGAGAATACCCGCCTTGTCAACACGAAACTCTATTTTTCCTGCCTTCACCTCTTTAACAGCCTTGGCCACTTCTACTGCCACGGTTCCGCTTTTCGGATTTGGCATCAATCCTCGGGGTCCAAGAATCTTGCCCAGTTTCCCGACCTCACCCATTACGTCCGGTGTTGCGATAATAACATCAACATCAGCCCATCCTTGTTTGATTCTCTCGACATAATCAGCGAACCCTGCATGGTCTGCCCCGGCAGCTTTCGCCTCCTCATCCTTTGGCGGTTTCGCCAGGACGAGAACACGAACTTCTTTGCCAATTCCATGGGGCATGGAGACGGTACCACGAACCGCCTGGTCAGCTTTTTTAGGATCGACCCCTAACCTGACGGCGATATCAACTGACTCATCGAATTTTGCTGTCGCAGCACTCTTCACTCTCTCGACTGCTTCTTCGATAGAGTATTGCTTCGAGATCTCGAGCTTGGCGGCGAGTTCACGATAGCGCTTTCCGTGGTTCATGAATTCAGGATTCCTTAATGTTGTCACTCTTCAACTGTTATTCCCATACTACGAGCTGTCCCCGCGACCATTCTCATTGCTGCTTCAATGTCTTGAGTGTTCAGGTCCGGCATTTTCATCTCCGCAATTTCTCTGAGCTGACTCTTGGTCACCTTCGCCACTTTCACTCGATTGGGCTCAGATGAGCCCTTTTCAACCTTCGCGGCTTTTGCAAGCAGGACTGAGGCTGGTGGGGTCTTCGTTACAAACGTGAAGGACTTATCTGAATACACGGTGATGATCACCGGAATTATCAGACCCTGTTTATCCGCAGTCTTGGCGTTGAAGGACTTGCAAAATTCCATGATATTTACACCCTTCTGTCCAAGCGCAGGGCCGACGGGTGGGGCAGGATTCGCCTGACCCCCCGGAATCTGTAATTTGATCAACCCGACAACTTTCTTTGCCATCGTGCTCTCCTTCTCGCACCCATGAGGAATCGATTATTTCTCTAGCTCAACTTGGGTAAAGTCCAGATCGATCGGGGTTTTCCTCCCAAATATGCTCACCATCACTTTAAGCCTTAACTTCTCCTCGTTGACTTCTTGGACAAACCCGGAGAAATTGTTAAACGGACCATCAGTTACCTTGACTGCGTCCCCGAGGCGAAACGGTACTTCGATCACCTCGACATCTTTTTTCTCTTCGATCCTCCCGATGAGTCGCCTTACCTCGTCTGGCCGAAGAGGAACTGGATTATTCTTGGGGCCCACGAAACTCATAACAGACGGTGTATTAAGGATGAGGTGCTTCACTTTCTCATCAAGATCTGCCTCAACGAGAATATAGCCTGGGAAGAATGTCTTTGTGCGGCTCTTCTTTTTGCCATCCTTAACCTCAAAAACCTTCTCAGAGGGAACAAGGACATTAGAGATCTTCTCAGACAAGCCTGAGATGGTGATCTCGTTCTCGAGGTATGCCCTGACTTTATTCTCATGCCCAGAGTATGTGCGAACCACGTACCACTTTTTTTCCATGTCTCCCTACCGACTCGGCGACGACGTCACAGAATGCTGCTAAGCGCCTTAGCCACAACTGTGTCGACGATATAAATGAATGCGGCAATAATGAGGCAAACCACTAAAACGATCACGGTAGACTCACGGAGCTCTTCTTTTTTCGGCCAGGTAACTTTACTCAATTCCCTGTATACATCCGTGAAAAAAGCGATTATCTTTTCTTTCATCGATCCGTTTCTATACCTTGCTAAAGCAATTCCAGCTATCGAACGCTCACTCGGCAAGCGTGGGTGAGTCCTTCCTCTTGCCCTCCCTCATCTTGCACGTCAGGAGGGACTCGAACCCCCAGCCTGCGGTTTTGGAGACCGCTGCTCTACCAATTGAGCTACTGACGT
>CAYHSB010000050.1:0-10270 GCA_964359185.1 uncultured Chitinophagales bacterium | reverse complement strand
CCCTACTTCTCCATTGTTTCTTCAAGTCTTCTAACTCGACGATCGAGTCGAAAGAGATAGAATAAGAATCCAAACCAGATGATGAGGACGATTATTAGGACAGCATAAAGGGCGTTCTGACTAAGGAATTCGTACAAAGTTTAACCTCCGGCTTGTTGTAACACGTCAGGTTTGCCTAGATAGACCTTCTCCGCCCGTACTCGAACACTCCACATCCAGAAAAAGAGCGCCGTAAAGCCGGCGAGCGCTGCGAAAAATAGAACTGCCATGTTGGTGTCGATCTTCATCTGCATAATAGGGCCCGAACCCTCAGGATCGCCCTTTGAGCCCGGATGCAGGCTGGGCACAACACGAGGCATGATGAAGATGAAAAACGGCACGGTCACAAATGCGATAACCGAGTAGACGGCCGCTAGAGATCCCCGTTTCTCCTCGTTCTCAACAGCCGTGCGGAGAACAAAGTATGCCGCATAAATGAGGAGAAGCAGAAAAATCGATGTCTCCCGTGGATCCCAATTCCAGAATGAACCCCAGTTGAACTTCGCCCACACCGATCCTGTCACAGTCGCGAGAAAACAGAAAAGGAATCCAAGCCCTGCAGAAGAAACAGATCGTATGTCGTCAACGGGATTCTTCCGCGCTAAGTATCGGATGCCGTAGACCATTGAAACAAGGAACGCTATGACGGTCACCCAAGCCAATGGAACGTGAAAGAACATGATTCTCGCCCTTTGCCCCAGTGCGGGGATGTTCGGTAAATCATACCAGCGCTGAGGAGAGGAAACGATCGGAAAGGCCAACGAGGCGATGATTACCAAGGTCAACCAAATCGCAACGATGATTTTCCAGGACATCGTCAGTCCTTCCAGATGAAGTCGAAGAGTAAATAGGATGCAGTGATCACTACGACAGCATAGGAGGCGAGTAATTGGAAATCGCCCATCGCCTCAACGAATGGGGCTCCTTCCATTGAAAGCTTTGTCGCGTGGATAACCGCGATCAACAGAGGGAGTAGGATTGGAAAAGAGAGAACCGGGTACAATGTGCCTTTTGTATTTGCTTTGGCGATAATGGCTGCAATGACTGTCGAGGCACTCGCGAGTCCGACTCCGCCCAACAAGAGGGTTGTGATGAAGATATCATATGACCTTACGACAAAGTTCGGAATGAAAATCAAATACAGAACTACAATAAGAAGGCTGAGAGAAAGAATGAGAGCCACGTTAAAGCCAAGTTTCCCAAAGTACACGCTGCTCGGTCGAGCCAAGAGTTGCAATGTCATCGTCGTGCCGCGTTCTTCTTCGCTCACGAATGTCCGTGAGAGACCGGACATCGCAGCAAAGAAGATGATAATCCAAAGAAGACCTGCGAGGATTTCTGTGGATACATTTTCGCCTCCGAGTGCAAAGAGGATTATTGATAATGTTGTAACAACGAACATTACCAAAGCGTTCACCGCGTAGCGGGTACGCAGTTCGGAAGCAAAATCCTTCTTGAGTACTGCCGCCGTGGATCGTAGAACGGATGTTCGCTCGCTGTGCATCGAAATCTATCAATAATAGGAATGAGAGTCAAGAAAAAACCGCAACTTCAGGGGTTTTCGTCAAGTTCAAGTTCAAGTGAAGGTTTTGCTGACAGAGTCTCGCTTCGTCTGCATCGTTCGTGGCGACGATGACCACTCCAGTCTGCTTCTGTTCCTCGATTATCTCACCGACCAACTCGATTCCAGCTTCGTCAAGATTCGACATCGGCTCGTCAAGGATTAACAAGAGAGGCTTATGGAGTAAGGCAAAAGCATACTTCAGACGCTGCTTCATCCCTGAAGAGTAAGTACCCACGCGGTCATCTTTGCAAAAGAACAAACCGACACGCTTGAGAAGACCGTCAATCTCCACTGGCGCTCCCGCTCTTCCCCGAATCCGAATGGCCAGGAAGAGGTTCTCGTAGCCAGTAAACTCATCATACAGCTGAAGATACGGCGCCACAAATCCCAGATACTCACGACGTTCCTCAGTCTTGATGCTCGATTTCTCCGCTGTCATGGTAACCGAACCCGCCGTTGGCGTGAGAAGGCCTCCCAGTATTTTGACTAGCGTGCTCTTTCCACTGCCATTTGGACCAGTAATCGATAGCGAGTCGTGTTGCGAGAGCTCGAAGGAGATGTGGTCGAAGATGACGCGCCGATTAAAGTCTTTCCTGATACCCTTTGCTATGATCGAGAACTCTCCCATTATTGCCTCACAACTGCGATCTTCCCTTTATACTCCTTCTCAGGTGATACGATCCGGTACACATAGATGCCACTCGAGACAGGATTCCCGTTTGCACCCTTTCCATCCCAGAAGACAACTTGCTTTCCAAACTGTGTGGACGAATCTACCGTCTTAGAATAGACGAGATCGAAGCTCGATGAGTAGATGTTCAGCGTTACGAGGGTCCGGTACGGTGCATCGATTGGAAACGCAACGCTACTGCTTTTCCCTGCGGTAAAAGGATTTGGATAGGGAGAAGTCTCCACTTCGATATTCACCGCGGTATTAAGAAGGGCAATACTTTTCCAATTCATCGGATCGGGCACAATGAGCTTCACTTTCAACCCGTTCTTCAGGGTCTCGTAAGATTCGTTGACTGCCTCGGTTGTGAAACGATAAGAGAAATCGTACTGGCGATCGTCCAATTTTTCAGCGGCGGCAAGATTGATGTTGGTGAGCGCCATCGAAATTGTATCTGAACGCTCAGGGCCTTCACCCATGGCGAGTTGATAAAACTGGATGGAAAGATTCCTGGCGGTGTGGGAAATCGTGGCGTTGGGCGGAACGAAGGGTGCGTAAACGCGGGCACGCACTTCAGCGTAAGCTCTTCCTTCTGGGAAATAGTGAGTCGTGTCGGCACGGCTGCCAGTATAGAAATGCCAGAGAGAAAATTCAGGTAATTCTCGGACGAAACTCGTCCCCCGTTCTCGGAGCGAAGCGTCAATGGCCGGCAGGCTCCGACTTGCGTTCATGTATTCCCAGCTTCTTCTCATCACCTCTCGCCCGAAACGTTTTTCAATGAATTTTCCCCAGAGCGCGCGCCCATACTCAGCATATCCGTTTGAGATGTTGAATGGAATAGAAGTGTTGCTAAAGTAAACCGGAAGATACTGGTAATAGTCATTTACAGCCGGGTAGACGACGTCTTCGATCCAGGTGGATGTCAGTTCATAGTAATAGACATCATCCCGCCAAAAGCCGTAATCGCCAATCTGAATCGCATGATGGAGCTCGTGTGCCGCAGTTACCCTCAGACCCTGAAGGCCGCGAGAGAAATAGCCTACGTAGTCATTGTCTATCTCGATGAAAGAGGCGTAGGTCGGGTTCGGTCTTCGCGGGTCCAGAAGATCTTCTTCATTGAAAAGCGTCTGCCCGTAGAGACTGCCACTTAATTCCAGAATGTAGATGTCGTATTCGTTTCCACCGTCAGCACCTTTGTCGCCTGGCGGGGATGGGTAACCGAGTGCTCGCGTTTCGAAATCCCACACATAATCAAAGACTGCGCCAACGGAGTTCACGTACGCCTTCGCAGTACCCGGGAGGCGATCACCGTTTTCACCAACGAGCGCGGGACTATTCCCTCCCGTGGTGTCGTAGTGCACTCGGAAGTGACCGCTCGGGCTGAGGACGCTGGCTTGCAGTGTAGGGCGTGTGAAGAGTGCTTTAAGGACGACCTGCTTATCCGGCGACAGGAGAGTCCAATATCGTCTCACTTCAAATTGATAGCGGAAACCACACTTCTCAGTCTGAAGGGCAGAACTACCTGCAACTGGGGACAGGAGGCGTTTAATATGGAGAAAGAGCGAATCGGAATGCGATCTTTCATCGAACATCTCGCCCCCAGAAAAGCTGGAAGTAATGTTAGAGATGGCAGGGAATTGGATGATAACTGAGATGCTTAGCACACCGAGCTGTCGAAGAAGGCAACGTGGATACCTCTTAGCGGTCACACGAACGCGTGTAAACCCTTCGCTCTGGGGTTGCTCTACCTGAGTGCCCCTCACAACCCGCCCCTGTGCTGAAGACGTTGCTGCCGCCTTTTCAGTGCTTCTTCGTACCGGCGAATCTCCTCCTCGCTTTGCGGGACAATCGGAGGACAGGCTACGGGACGCTGCTTTTGGTCAACTGCGACGAAGGTCAGATATGCTGAGTTCGCTTGCTTCACTTCCCCAGTGAGTAAATTCTCTGACATAACTTTTACCCCGACCTCCATCGAGGTTCGGAAAGCCCGATTCACCGATGCACGGAGAATGACGGCCTCGCCAATTTTGATCGGATGAAGAAAATTCAATTCATCCACAGACGCGGTTACCGCAACGCGGTTGCAGTGACGTGAGGCCGCAATCGAAGCGGCAATGTCGAGCCAGAGCATGAGCTTCCCACCGTGCAGGGTGCCGAGCACATTGGCGTCGTTGGGAAAAACAATCTCAGTCATCTCGACTTGAGATTCCTTAACGCATTTTACTTTTTCAACTGAGTATATCTCTCGAACTTTTCTTTTTGTATTTTTTTTCATTTCACTTCCGTTTTCGATGCGGGCTTCTCCGATGGGGCCTCTCCTTGTGCCTTTGACTCTGATCGGCCCTGCAGGTTGGATTCGATCTGTCTCTTCAAACTCTCCGCCTTGTCTTTCAAGGGACTGCTCGGATATTTATCGTGGAATTTGTCGACTTCTTTCTTAGCCTCCAGCCAACGCTTGCGGGCAACGAGGGCCTCAATCTTGCCAATTTGTGCTCGGTCAGCATATTCGGTGTCATGATACTTCTCGAGCACAAAATCGAACTGCCGCTCTGCTGATTTGTAGTACTCCATCCGCATGTAAATGACTCCCGAGTCGTACTCTTTCTTCGCCCGCTTCGTATTCAGTTCCCTGATCTTTTCCTCAGCCTGTGGGACCAAAGGGTTTGTCGGATGGTATTCAATGAATGATTGAAGAGCATCAAGGGCTTTCAACGTGTATTTCTGGTCAAGGTCCGAACTTGGAGAGAGGGAGTAGTAACACATCCCAATTTGGTAGCGGGTAGTAGGTACTAACTTACTTGTGGACATCGAGCGTATCAAGGTTTCATACTCCGCAGCGGCAAGAATGAACTGGTCACGATGAAAGTAACTCTCTGCGAGATAAAACTGAGCGCTGTCAGCAACAGTATTGCCGGGGAACTGCAGCGTAATGACCCGGAACTCCTCGATTGCTTCAAGGTAGTTACCATCGTCGAATTTCTTCTTTGCGAGTTCGAAACGATCCTCTGCGCTGAGATTCTCCAGTTCCTTGCTCGTGTGGCACGCCGCAAGAAAAGTCATCGTTAGAATGATTGTCGCGGAGATGATTTTCGAAGTCATAGTTCTTGCAGTATTACATCAACTTCGGACGGTGAAAAAAAGATAGATGACCACTGCCGAAGCGCCAATCAACACCAGAGGCTCAAGGACATTGTCAAAGAATCCTCCTTCGGGTGGCTCGCCACGAGTAAAGGGAATCGCTGGATTTTCCAGCTCAGTCAGTTCACCCACTCTCACAGTATCCCTGAATGTCCGTGAGAGACTCCCAGCAAAAACAATTTCGTCCTTAGCGTCTCTCACATTTCCAGAAATAACAGTACTGACAGTGCGTTCAGTTTTTCGCTTTCCAAGAAGCCCTTCGCGAAAGGCGGGGCCGTACCGTACTCTTGCCTCAACGAACCCGAGATCGAGAATTGCCACCTTTCCCCTCTCACCAGCCAAAGACAGAAACACGTTGTAGTTTAGCCGTTTCAATGCTTCAAGGAGACTATTAGGCGCCGCCCATGAAGTGTCAGGGCTTCTGACGTTCACAAAAAGATTCCGTTCTGACCTGAGGTTCGATTTCTGCACCAACTCCTCCGCGATAGAAGCAATCTCGCCTCGAAAGATTTCTAAGTTCGTTTTCCTAGCTGGGTCGCCACCATCTTCACCTTGCGCGAGAGCCGATGACCGCACTGGAAGAAACAAAAAAATCAACCCGAGAAGAGTTGAATGCATTTTCCAGCCGGCAATGTGCGGATTCCTCATCGATAATCATGTCCGCCAGAGAAGAATGGTCTCTGCAGTATCAACCGTAGATGCCTCGCAACAAGAGTGTTCGTGCAACTTTGTCAATAGCTATGATGTAGGCCGCTAACCGCAGCGACACGTTGTACCTCTCAGATGCCTCATAGACAGCATTGAATGCACTCCTCATCATATCATCAAGACGTCGATTCACCTTCTCTATCGACCAAAAATAACCGACGCGGTCCTGCACCCATTCGAAGTATGAGACTGTCACTCCGCCAGCATTCGCAAGAATATCTGGGATGACAACAATGCCCTTGTCCTGCAGGATCGGATCGGCCGGTGCAGTTGTAGGGCCGTTCGCTCCTTCACAAATGATTTTCGCTTTGATGCGCGACACGTTCCGTGCAGTGATTTGATTTTCTCTCGCCGCAGGAACCAACACATCGCACTCGAGTTCAAGAAACTCTGTCGGGCTGATCTTTTCGCCGTAAGGGAGTCCAGCTAGGTCCTTGTTCTTTTGGGCGTGTTCAATGGCTTTATCAACGTCGAATCCTTTTGGGTTATAGTAGGCGCCTGTAATGTCGCTGATCCCGATGACCCTACATCCCTGCTCATTCAGAAGTCGCGCTGTAACTGACCCTACGTTCCCGAAACCCTGCACGACGACATTCGTGCCCTCGGGCTTCATGCCGAGTCTCTCCATAGCTCCAAGAGTCACGACCATGCATCCACGGCCGGTCGCCTCTCTCCTTCCAAGCGAACCTCCGAGGATTAAGGGTTTGCCTGTTACAACAGCAGTCTCAGTCCTCTTGACGTGCATGCTGTATGTGTCCATGATCCAGGCCATAACCTGCTCGTTGGTGTTAATATCGGGAGCGGGGATATCGCGTTCAGGCCCGATGATGTCGAGAAGATTTGCGGTATAGCGGCGTGTGATCTTCTCCAGTTCGACGGTAGTAAGTTTTGTGGGGTCGCACTTCACTCCACCCTTCGCACCTCCAAACGGGATGTTTACGACTGCACACTTCCATGTCATCCAGGCAGCAAGGGCTCTGACTTCGTCAAGAGTGATGTCGGGTGTGAACCGGATTCCTCCTTTCGATGGACCCAGAATGTCGTTGTGAATAACACGATACCCTTCGAAGATCTCAATCTTGCCATTGTCCATCTGAATTGGGATCGAGACAATGATCTGCTTGACGGGCGTCTTGAGGTACTCATAGACACCAGATTCGAGATTGAGAATCTCCGCAGCACGGTCGAAGCGAGTCATCATTGACTCGAGCGCATTCTCCTTCTCGAGAAGGGGCGCTGGTTCTTGATAGACTACAGTCTCTTCACTGCCCATAGATAGTTCAGGTCAGTTTCTCTGGGTGTTTAGTCAAGACTTGATGGCGTCAGAGGCCACCCATCCCGATCTTCTCGAGGCGCTCAATTCGAGCCTCGATTGGTGGGTGTGTTGAAAATAACGAGAGGATACCACCGCCACGTAGAGGGTTGACGATGAAGAGGTGCGCTGACGCTGGGTTTGCATTTTCCATCGGGATGCGCTCAACCCCTCGCTCCAACTTTCTCAGAGCATTGGCAAGGGAAAGCGGCTTGTGTGAAATTCCCGAACCTCCCGCGTCGGCGGCATATTCCCGCGAGCGTGAAATCGCGAGTTGTATCAGGACGGCTGCCAAGGGGGCAACGATAATGAGAAAGAGTTCAGCAAACCCACTGGAGGCCCTGCGGTCATCGCGACTACCGCCAAAGAACATCATCGACCAACCCGCCATTCGAGCAATAAACGTGATCGATCCCACCATCGTCGCAACGAGTGTGCCTGTGAGAATGTCTCGGTGTTTCACGTGAGCGAGTTCGTGTCCGAGGACGCCTTCGAGCTCATCTTCACTGAGTAGTCTCAAGATTCCTTCTGTAACCGCAACACTCGCGTGGTCCGGATTCCTCCCGGTCGCAAATGCATTTGGTGTCGGATTTGGGATGACATAGACTTTCGGCATCGGAAGTTGTGCCTGTGTTGTCAGCGTTCGTATGATACTACACAGACGTGGTTCTTCAGCCTCCGTGACCTGCCGCGCTCGATACATCGCAAGGACGATTCTGTCCGAAAACCAGTAGGCAACAAAATTCATCACAACTGACAGAATCAGTGCATATGTCATGCCTTGTGTCCCGCCAATCAGCTGGCCGACGAGAAGGAACAGAACCATTATCAGCGTCATCAAAAACACTGTCTTTGCTGTATTCATCATAAGCTCCCTATGGGTGGGACAGACTCAACGCCGCTTTCCTCGAAATCCACAAGCAATGTAAGAAATTTTTCCGTTAGTTTCAAACCTTTACGTCCAAAATTGTGACACGAATTGATCTCAACCGGATTTCAAAATGCGCTCTAACTCGTGGCGCACGAAGTCGGGATTCTCATCGAGAAAGTGTCGTGAGAATCTCCGCGCGCGGCGTACCTCATTCGTGTCGATTTCAGCAAAGATGAGATCTTCATCAAAGAGTTTACCCGCTGCGATGACGTCGCCGCCCGGCCCTATGACTTCAGACCCACCCCAGAAATTCACTCCGTCCTCATATCCGACACGATTACAGAAAAGGATGTATGAGCTGAGCAATCGTGCGTATGTTTTGTGATTCTCAGTGTTGATCTTTGCAATTGAAAGCTTCTCGCCGTCGCCGCCAAGACGAGTCGGGCTGGCTGCGATGCCGATGATCACCTGAGCCCCTTCGAGGGCGAGCAAATAAGGTAGGGAGAGATGCCAGAGGTCCTCGCAGATGAGGATGCCCAAACGACCAAGCCGTGTGTCAGCGGCGCTGAGGGAGCGCCCCTGACTAAAGTACCGCATCTCCTCGAACATTCCGTACGTGGGTGGGTAGATCTTCCGGTGGAGATGCAGCACCTTGCCCCCTTCGATGTAGAAGGCAGAGTTGTAGATGCCGAAATCCTTGCTCTCCTCGATGCCTCCGACAAGGATAGAGATGTTTCTGCTCCGCGCCTTTAGCGTCTTGAGGACCGGCGAATGCAGCGGGTCAATCGCAACGTCCCAGTTGATGTCTCGGACAGTGTACCCGGTGAGGCTGAGTTCCGGAAAGACGACGAGGTTTGCTCCACGTCGCACAGCTCTGTCAACGAACCGCAGATGGTGCGTGAGGTTTTTTTTCACGTCACCGAGGATGGAATCTATTTGCGCAAGGGCGACCTTGAACTTCATAGCTGCTCAGGAACTAAATGATGGGGTAAGAGTTTTTCTCCGGTTTAGGACAGCCAGCAGGTAGTTCTGCATTGCGTGGCACTCGACGGCAAAAGGAATGAACCCGAGGAAGCCCGCTAGGGGCATCTCAAAAACTTTCGGACCTGACCACGAGAATGGGACGTCGTAGACCCACCTCGCCTCTGCCCAGTAATTCCAGAATTCCCACAGCCCACCACAAACCAGTCCCGAGAGCATGAGGCTGAAGAGCTGTTTCAATTCCCCATTTTCAAAATACCGAAAGAGCGATCTTCCACCGAGGAAATAGTTGATCGGTTCGAGGAAGAGTGCAAATCCTATCCACACGAAGGGGATCAAATACTTCGCAGTTGAGTGAGGGAAAAGCATTGGAACCGTGAGGCAGAGCAAACCGAAGACCATGTGGATGAAGAGCGTGGCTCGAGAAATCTTCCGAGGCTTAATCCTGACCTTCTGAAAGACCACCTGCAGGAGATCTGATGTTTCGAGTATCGCCGGAAAGATAGTTGCAAACGACCAAACATATCCAAGAGAACGCACAACGAGGTTCTGGGGAAGACCCACGTAGATCCAATTTCGCATGTGAAGATTATATAATTCAAAAACAAGCCAGCATACCACTGACCACGGCAGCATCAGGAAGAATTCTTTTGAGCGGTTTCTGATGAGAGACTCGCCTCGAACTTTGTAGTTCAGAGCATCAACGGCAAGAATATAACCTGACCAAGCGATCGGTGTGATGAAGAATGGTACTAGCCAAAAGCGAAAGAAAAGAAATAGTTCGCCTACACCTATGATTAATAGACCAATGATCCCATATAACGGAAAATTATTCTTCCTCTCGCCCGTCTCTGTCTGTAATCCGGCCATCATCCTTCGACGATCACTTTGTTTGACAACTCGTTTCGGTCGCCGGGCTTCGGTGGCAACGTCTCCGAGAGAATCTTCCCCACGAGTTCAAGACCCTCGATGATTCCTTCGCGAAAC
>CAYHSB010000049.1:0-10507 GCA_964359185.1 uncultured Chitinophagales bacterium | reverse complement strand
AACAATAATTTTACCTGCACGTTGTTTGGTAAAATTAGTTGGAATGGCACTAGTCGCGCCGAGATCCTGTCACCACCGCACTTGGTTCGGTAGCAATATCGCCGAACATCCGTAATGATAGGCACCAAACCCACCTGAGGTCGTTCCCTGTAATGCAGTCTTGTCTACCAGCCTTTTCTTTTGAGCTTCGGAACCGCTGTGGCGGAATCCCACCGCGTGGTAAAATCTACAAAAAGGCATCGATGTTTCTACATCGATACAGAACCTGATCGTGAACTCAACTTTGAAAGTGACTCACTACAGTGATTCGCTCCCCTTTTGCTCCCTGCGCAGTTCGGTATGATAGTTGATAAAGTACACGGGTAGGCTAAGGTGTGCCCATCTATGGGCTCTCGGCGTGGATGGTGAAAACCAAGCGACCGGCGCAAGGTCAATGCCTTTTCTCCCGGGCAAGAGTCGGTGGGTGCCTTAGCTTGTTCAGCTTGGCTCAGCAACTACAGACAGTTTGTAACTGGCTAAGAAACGTACGTCTGGGCTCAGCGATTCACGAGGGCGTCACTGGGAACAACAGTCGCGTGTAAAGATGCAACGAGGTGCGCATCAATTTCTACACAACCGAGTATAAATCATAATGATCCCGCAAGGGGAGAAATAACCTAGGAAGCCATCTGCCATGCTGCACTTCTACGTGTCCGTCGCTTATACGCTCATCAATTTGTTTCTTGCACTCATCATTTATTTCCGATCGCGCCGCAATCTTCTCAGTAGATTCTACTTGTTTTGCGTTGCTTGTTTGATTTGCCTTGGCGTTGCGGGCTACTTCTTGGGACAACCAATCGATAAGACTCTCCATGGAATGCTGGAGTTTGGAGTTTTTTTCCTATTTTCGTTTTTCCCGTTCCTCTTCCTACACTTCATTGTGATCTTCTTCAGACGGTATGAGATTCTGAAGTCAAGGAAGATCATTGTGGCGATATACTTCGCCGGACTCTTCTGTTACACGATGCTGCTCCTCGGACTCATCCCTAAACCAATGTCCGCAGGGACCGGAGTTTCCGTGAGTGGATATGTTTTCTACGTGACGTGGATGTCCATTTTCTTCAGCATCGGAGTTGCCCTGCTCTATTCTTTAGTCGGGGGATTCTTCGAACGAGAGGCAAAGTCGCGTCTTCTCCTTATCGGCTTTGCGTTGCTCCTGTTTCTCCTTCCGGGACCCTTCACTGAATCGGTGTTCTCAACTATTTTTCATCAGAGAGCTGAATTATACTTTTTCTCCTCCACCCTCGCTCTAGCGATCGCCGTCTATCTTGTTTTTCAGCACAAGATTATTATGAACACGCCATACCAGGCTCTAAAGTCAGCCCTGGCAGTTATGAATGACATTCTCATAAAGACAGACGAGAAATTTCAAATCGAAATGATCCGTGGAGCAGTGACTCCGCTCCTCGGATACTCGGAAAAAGAGCTGATGGGCCGCTCCTTCGTTGAACTCATAGAGCAGAAGGATGAACTTGAGGCCTACCGCAAGAATGTTCTCGAAGGAAGGACGAAAGAAACCCATTTCGACGCAGAGATGATCAGCAAGACGGGTGAGCGCCTGCCGATGAATTTTTCATTTACTCCTGTACTTGGAAATGAAGAAATTTCCGGTTTTGTCGGCGTGGGCAGGGACATCACCGAGCGTAAGCGGGCGGAGGAGGCGCTGCGGAGGGCGCACGATGGGCTGGAGCTGAGAGTTCAAGAACGGACAGCAGAGTTGGCAAAAGCTAACGCAGCCTTGCGGGAAGAGATCAGCGAGCGCAAGCAGGCAGAGGAGGAGATGCGGCAGAGCGAAGCAAAGTTTCGTGTCTTGACGGAGACCGCCGCGTGCGGAATTCTAATTTATCGGGGTGACAGAATTCGGTATGCTAATCCTGCAGCCGAAGCAATTACCGGCTATGCAAGAGGCGAACTTCTCGAAATGAATTTCTGGGATTTTGCCCATCCCGATTACCAAGAGTCGGCTAGGGCACGTGGACTTGCACGGCAACGAGGTGAGCCTGTCCCATCTCGATACGAAGTCAAGATTGTCACGAAGAGCGGCGAGGAACGATGGCTCGATATCGCAGCAGGAGTCATTGAGTTTGAGGGAGAACCAGCGGGATTGGTGACAGCCTTCGATATCACTGAGCGCGAGCGGGCAGAGACGGCGGTGCGGCAATCCGAGGAGAAATACCGCACCCTGTTTGAGGAATCAAAAGATGTCGTTTTCATTAGCACATCTGAAGGAAGATTTCTCGACATCAACCCCGCCGGCGTTGAGTTATTTGGATACTCTTCAAAAGAGGAACTCCTGCAAATTGACATCGCCCGAGACTTATACTGCGATTCCGCTGATCGAGAGACTTATCAACGCACACTTATGCAGCAAGGATTTGTTAAGGATTGGGAATTGGTTCTGAAAAGGAAAGACGGACAGAAACTAGTCATCCTAGAGAGCACGAACATTGTACGTGGTGATGAAGGGAACCCGGTATCGTTTCGAGGAATCATGAGGGACGTGACGGAGCAGAAGCAGCTCGAACAACAGCTGATTCAATCACAAAAGATGGAAAGTATCGGCACACTCGCCGGCGGTATTGCACACGACTTCAACAACATTTTGGCAATCATTTTGGGCTACGCTTCTCTCCTCAAAAGAAGGTTTCTCCCCCTTCTGGGTGATCAGCCGACCGATGGGCAGGCGAAACTTTACCACAGCATTGAAGAAATTGATAAAGCCGTGCAACGAGGTGCCAGGTTGGTACAACAACTGCTTACGTTTGCCCGGAAGACTGATGTGCTCTTCGAATCCGTCAACGTGAATAGTACAATTGAAGAGCTTGCGAAGATGCTCGTTGAAACATTTCCTAAGACGATCACCTTCTCCCTGAACCTCGATAAGGTTACTCCACCCATCGTCGCTGATGTCAGCCAGCTCCAGCTCGCGCTTCTGAACCTTTCTGTAAACGCTCGCGACGCGATGCCTGATGGAGGAACGCTTTCCATCGCTACCAGCACAGTTACGAATGGGGCTGTACGCCAAAGATTTCCTGAGGCAAGTGCAGAGAAGTATGTTTTGATCAGTGTCGCGGATACAGGCACCGGGATGGATGAGACCACAAGAATCCGGATTTTCGAGCCCTTCTTTACGACTAAGGAACGGGGAAAGGGCACTGGATTAGGACTGGCGGTGGTCTACGGCATCGTAAAGAACCACAATGGATTTATCGACGTTGAAAGCGAACTTGGACGATCCACTGTATTTAGTTTGTACCTCCCCGTATGCCAAAAGACACATCGCTTCGTGGAAAAGCAAGCGCCCGAAGAAATCCCCGGGGGAAGCGAAACACTGCTTGTGGTCGAAGACGAAGAGACATTGTTGAAATTGCTTCAAGACTTGCTTCAGGAGAAAGGGTATCGAGTGCTGGCTGCAAAGAACGGTATTGAGGCAGTTGAGAAATACAAAAAGCGCCAGGACAAAATTGCACTTGTGTTAACTGACTTGGGATTGCCTATACTCAGTGGCTGGGATGCATTTCGACAAATGAAAGAGATCAACCCAAAGGTGAAGGTAATCATTGCAAGTGGTTATCTAGATCCCAACGCAAAATCTGAATTGCTAAAACACGGCGCGAAAGATTTTGTCCAAAAACCGTACGAGCCAAACGAGATTTTGGAAAAGATTCGCGAGGTGCTTGACACCCAGTGAGAGTCTTGATCCACCCGCCCATGAGTGCTCCTAGGAGAAAAGCCTAGCTGGTTCTTTTGTCCTCTGCATAAGAACGAATTGTCATTTCGGACTCCATGCAGCTCGTCTCCTAGAAGCAGGTTTAACTCTTCCCTCTATCCTTCTCCCAACCTTTGCTCTTCACTAGTGATGAAAGCCCGCCGCGAGATCTCGCGAGAAAGATAAGCCGTTCAAGGTGTTCGGGCGTTCTCGTCATTGAGAGCGAACCTAGTTTTTCCCCCGAACGAAGAGTTCGGTCGGAGAAACGGACTGAACGGGTACCGAGCTGCGAAGAAGAGCTCGCAAATCGAGTAATCGCTGGAGATTTCTGTTGCAAGAGAGGTATCTTTTTATTATTATACCAGTCCAAGAAATTTCTTTTCGCTAATTTTCCCTGGAAATCACAATATCTGCAACCACTCCCTTGAAGGAACTGCCGCCCCACGATGAAGGTAGGTATCATTGCTGCCGGAGAAGGGTCTCGATTGAAGCGAGAAGGGGTTTCCACACTGAAACCACTAGTAAAGGTACACGGCAGGGCAATTCTAGAACGCCTCCTCTTGCAGTATCACGCCCTTGGGATTTCCCAAGCCTATTGCATTATTAATGAGGAGTCGGTTGCTGTAAAAGAGTATATTGAGCATATGAAACTGCCAATCCCCGTATATTTTCACGTTAAGACAACCCCGAGCTCGATGCACAGCCTCTTTGAGCTTGGTCAATACTTGAGGGAGGATAGCTTCTTACTGTCGACCGTCGACTCGATTTTTGACACCTCAGAACTCGAGGGATTTCTGCAGTCTGCGCGGACTCAGCAGGTCGACGGCCTGCTGGCTGTGACTCATCCTGCGGGAGATGAAAACCCTTTATGGGTCAAACTTGACCGGTCTGACCGCATAGCAGCGTTCCGGAAACCATTGTCGGGAGAGGCGCTTGTAACGGGCGGCCTATACTTTTTCTCACCACGAATTTTCAGCGAGCAAAGCGAAGCACTCTCACGGAACATCAGCAGACTGCGGAACTTTCTGAACCTGCTTCTTGAGAAGAGATATACTCTTCAAGCCTACATGTTCACGAGAATGGTTGACCTTGACCATGCAGAGGATATCCACCTCGCCGAAGATTTCCTCCACAGCCTTGGGAGAGAGAAGGCATCGGCATGAATTCAGTTGCGTTAACGTTCTCTACGCACATCAAAGTATTCGTCCTTGAGATCCAGGAATTCACCCTTTTTACTATCAACGCGTTGAGATCGCTTCGAGCTGCATTCCACTACCGTAGAGACTCTGTCGAGCAGATGTATCTTATTGGCGTCCAGGCCCTTTTCATCGTCCTGCTGTCAGGCATGTTTATGGGAATGATCCTTGCCATCGAGAGTGGGCATAGACTCGAGACCTTTGGAGCGAAGCTCTTGGTCGGGAGGACGGTGACCCTTGGAATGGTGCGAGAATTGGGTCCAGTGATAACGGGGTTGATGCTAGCGGCACGCAACGGTTCGAAGAACGCCGCGGAACTCGGCTCCATGCGCGTGAGTGAACAGATCGACGCATTGAAGGCTTTCGGAACTGACCCATTGCAGAAGCTTGTTGCTCCACGGTTGTTCGCGTCGCTTGTCATGTTCCTGCCCCTCACGGTTCTCGCCGATGCCATCGGGATCATGGCAGGCATGGCCGTTTCTGACCTTTGGCTGCAGGTCGATCCTTCCTTCTACTGGCTCTCGGCAGTGAACGGGCTGCAACTGAAGGACCTCGTGGTCGGATTCGCAAAGCCATTTGTCTTCGGGACAACAATTTCGATCATCAGTTGTTACTACGGCCTCAAAACAACCGGCGGGACGGCTGGGGTGGGGCGGTCGACAATCAACTCCGTTGTTGTCTCCTCTGTGATGATCCTGTTCACCGACTTCATCTTCACGAAAATTATTTGGGAATTGCTGTAATGGATGAAGTGATTCGACTTGAAAATGTCAGCCTTTCGCTCGGGGACCAGAAAGTCCTTGACAACGTGAGCTTCACCGTCGGGAAATGCCAGACGAAGGCGATCATTGGGCCGAGCGGTGCAGGGAAGAGTACGCTGCTCAAAGTAGTGCTTGGGCTGTTGAAACCGCAATCCGGCTCCGTCTGGATCAACGGGAGGGAGATTACTCACTTCGAAGAGAAGGAAATCATTCCAATCCGCCGGACAATGGGAATCGTCTTCCAGGCGAATGCACTCTTTGATTCACTTACTGTTGGAGAGAACATCGGCTACTTTCTCGGAGAGAACAATCACGTTGACGCCAAGAAGCTGAAGGAAGTGGTTCAGGATCAGTTGAATTTCTTTAACCTCGGCGATATTGCCGATCTCATGCCTGAAGAACTCAGCGGAGGGATGAAGAAGCGCGTCGCAGTTGCCCGCGCCATTGCATTCAACCCAAGCATCATCCTCTATGACGAACCGACGACAGGGCTTGACCCGATTAATGCAAAAATCATCGCAGAGCACATTGTAAAGCTGAAGAAAGAGAAGTGCGTCACCTCGATCGTCGTTACTCACGTGCTGAGAGACGCATTCATCGTTGCCGACACGGTTGCGATGATCAACGACGGGAAGATCATCTTCGATGGTGCGGTCGAGGAGTTCCGCGCTTCCCACGACTCATTGATACAAGATTTCTTAGCGTAGGACTACGTCATGGATCCACATAGACATATCCGATGGGCGGAATTGAGAGTAGGTCTTCTCGTACTGGTAGGGACAGCAATTCTCATCTTCAGCATCGCAATCGTCGGCTCGAACATCAAACTCTTCACTCCTCAATACACGCTGAAGGTCTTCCTTCCGAATATCGAGGGACTCGTGAACGGTTCGATGGTCACGCTGGCGGGACTAAAGATTGGCTTCGTCAATGACATGCGGTTTGCGCAGGTGGAGGGCCAAAATGGAGTAGAGGTTGAACTCAAACTCGACAAGAACTTTCAGAATCAAATCACCGATCATTCTCAGGCCATCATCAGAACGATTGGCCTGCTCGGAGATACGTATGTTGACATCTCGCTCGGCTCACCTGGTCAACGGGCGTTGGAAGAAGGGGGGTTTGTGAAAACGATCTCCGGGGTGGATTTTGAAGTCTTCACATCAAAACTCAACACCTCCTTTGACGATTTTGCCGCAACACTCCAATCGATGCGGCACATCACGAAACGCCTTGATGAAGAAGATGTTGCAAAGTTCGTTCGCTCGATGAACAACGTCGTTGCTGCGCTCACCGCACAGCGTGGAAGCGCGGGAAAACTCATCTATGATCCGGCGCTTTACAAGCAATTGAGCTCCGTTGCTGAGAATCTCGACACGGTCACGACCGAGCTAAAACGAGGGAAGGGGACACTCGGGAAGATGATCGTTGACTCCACACTGTACAGGACTCTCGCATCGTTTTCGTCTCGCTCCGATTCCCTGGTCGCCAGCCTCATGCATTCTGGCACTGCTGGCAAGGTGTTCGGCGACGACCAGCTTTACACCGATCTTATGAAACTCATCAAGGAGCTGAATGCACTCATCACGGACATCCGTGCCAATCCAGACAGGTATGTTCAAGTCAAAGTCTTTTGATCCGTTCGGTCTGGCCGCAAAGTGAAAACTCCAAACGCAGAACACCTATCTTCATGAAAACACAACTTACTGGTATTCGCCGAAAGACCAGCTTCTCACCCAATCACGTTGAAACTGACCTCGCGATTTTACGCTTGACTGCTGACGAGATTGAAAAGCAAGGATATTCGGTCTCTCTCATAGAAGAATCCGAACTTGAAAATGTCACCATTGAGTCGCCCGTGATTTTCAACATGTGTCAAGGGCAAGCAGCGATCTGCAAACTGCAGGAAATAGAACCCACGGGAAAGCTCATTATCAACTCACCCACGAGCGTCCTCAACTGTTATCGTTACAACATGGTGAAGCTTCTCCCCGAGGCGGGAGTGAAATTCCCAGCCTCGTTTCTCGTCGACACTGCGGATCCGCAGATCCCGCAAGAGGTGGACGCCTTCCCGGCAACCTGGGTCAAACGCGGGGACGTTCACGCTGTCAGCAAAGGGGATGTCACGCTAGCGTATACGCGAGAGGAAATCGTCGCTATCCTTCACCACCACCAGAGGCGCGGCATTCCTCAAGCCGTCCTCCAAGAACATATAGAAGGAGACGTCATCAAGTTTTATGCGGTCCACAAAAATGCGTTCTTCGAATGGTACTACCATAACAAATACGGCCTCAACACCGTTGATGGAGCTGAGCTTCGGCGCCTTGCTGACCTATCAGCAGAAACAATGGGACTTGATGTCTACGGCGGCGACGCGATCGCTGGTCCCGGTGGTGACCTAACCATCATTGACATTAACGATTGGCCGAGTTTCGCCGCATTCAGGGAACGTGCATCGAAGCACATCGCCGAAGCAATCATCGAGAAAGCAATAGAGCATGGAAAACTCACTGACTAAGATAAGACGTGCACAAGTTCTAACTGAAGTCCCAGGTCCGAAATCTCTGCGCTACTTCAACGAGGAGCAGGAGTACATCTCGCCAGGGATCCAGACTATCGCGCTTCTGTCAAAGATTGTTCTAGAACGTGGAGAGGGTTGCATAGTTGAAGACGTTGACGGAAACCGCTATATCGACTTTTTTGCTGGAGTAGCTGTCGCCAGCCTCGGGCATGCTCACCAGCGCTATGTCGCTGCGATGCAGGAGCAGATTTCAAAGATCAGTGTCGGAAGCTTTACCACTCCTCACCGAGCGGAACTCGCAAGACTGATCTCGGACATTGCGCCTGGTGACCTTCGAAGAACGCAGTTCTTCAGTGGAGGTTCTGAGGCCGTGGAAGCCGCCATCCGTCTCGCAATGTCATATACGAAGAAGTGTGAGGTCGTCGGCTTCTGGGGTGGGTTTCACGGGAAAACTGGTGGAGTCCTCGGTCTACTTGGCGATACCTTCAAGCACCAGCTCGGCCCCCTCATGCCTGGCCGGTATCTGACGCCGTACGCATATTGCTATCGCTGTGCGATCAACCAGACATTTCCTCAATGTGAATTTGCCTGTGTGGATTTTCTTGAGGAGATGGTAAAACGAGAGACAACGAACGATATTGCGGCAATCGTCGTCGAGCCCTTCCAGGGCACGGCAGGGAACGTCATCCCACCTGAGGGCTATCTTCTTCACCTCAAGAAGGTTGCTGAGAAGATCGGTGCTCTCCTGATTGTCGATGAAATGATCACGGGATTCGGACGGACGGGGAAAATGTTTGGCTGCCAGCACGACAACGTTGTGCCAGACATCATCACGATTGGGAAGGGATTCGGATCAGGTTATCCCATCACGGGAGTCATTTCAAGGGATGAAATTATTTTCTCAAAGCCTTTTGCCAATCCAAGCGGAAGCTCGTCGAGTTATGGCGGCAATCCGCTCGCTGCTGCGGCGGCACTTGTTACTCTCCAAACGATCCTCGAGGAAAACCTTGTCGAGAACTCGGTGAGAGTGGGAGCGTTCATGCTGGAGAAGCTCCTCGCGTTCAAAGAAAAGTATCCGTTTGTTGGAGACGTCAGAGGGAAAGGACTTCTCATCGGCATCGAATTGGTAAAAGACAAAACCACGCGAGAGAGACTCGACAGGACCCACACACGAATGATCTTCCAGGAGTGCCTTAAAAGAGGTCTCATCATGATGGGGTATAATGCTGAAATTCGCATCAACCCTCCCTTGATCATCGACGAAGAAACTGCCGAAGAAGGCATTGCCATCATGGACGAGGTATTCAGCTATGCGGCAAATCGGCTCAACGTATAAAGCAGCCGAAGTCGAAGAGACCCTCGATATCTATTTCTACCGCCCGCTTGGATATCTGATCGCAAGATTTTTCCACGCTCTTCGCCTCACGCCCAACGTCGCCACGATTCTCAGCATTGCCATTGGCCTTGTCAGCGGCCACCTCTTCTACTACCGTGATCTCACACTGAATGCGCTCGGCGTTGCGCTGTTTATCTTCTCGGACATTCTCGACAGCACCGACGGACAGCTCGCTCGGATGATGAACATCCGTTCTTTGTATGGGAGAATCTTGGATGGAATCGGAGGAAATATCATCTTTACCAATGCGTATATCCATATTGGTATTCGGACAATTGCTTCCGGAGGGAGCCCCCTCGTTTTGATCCTCATGGTTGCTGCAGCGTTATGCCATTCTGTGCAGAGCGGCCTAGCGGACTACTACCGGAACGCTTATATCCGCTATGTAGTGAACCCGACGAAAGGAGAGCTCGATGGACTCGAGTGGATCCGCGATCAGTACGCCGAACTGCATTGGGGCAGAGATTTCTTTAAGAAGATTGCGATGCGGCTCTATTTGAACTATACAGCAGAACAGCAAGCTTTTGCAAAAGGCTTTCAAGTCTTGAGGCGGAAAGTAAGTGAGGCCTATCGGGGAAATATTCCCACCTCCTTCTCTGAGGAATATCGCCGTCTCAACAAGCCGCTCCTCAAATATTACACAGTGCTTGCCGTCAATCTCCGTGTCATCGTGATGTGTGTTACTATCCTGATCGGGCAACCTACCTGGTACTTCTGGTTCGAGCTCACTGTCCTGAACGTAGTCGCCTTTGCGCTAATTCGAACCCAGGAGAGTCGGAATTACCAATTGGTCAGGTGGACAGAAACTCACAAGTTGACAACTCTCGACGAGTCGAGTCGTCGACAACTCGTTGAGGAGCTATGAACGTGCTGCGAGGTGCAATCATT